>PFRJ01000011.1:0-1796 GCA_002788515.1 Nitrosopumilales archaeon CG_4_9_14_0_2_um_filter_34_16
TGTTTAGGTTCAATTCAGGCGTCATAATTTTTCTCTTTTAGAATATTATGTATACAAACAACTAGAAAATAAGTTTTTCATGAATTTGAAAAAACACTTTTCATCACATTATCCACATTTGAAAGGTTTACTGCATTCATTTTCTTTTTCTCCACAAAGTAATTCCTACAGCAGTTACAAAAATTCCAATGATTCCACTAAACCAAAACACATGACGATACATAACAAAAATAAAATCGATGCCTTCAATTGGTCGCATTGTCGGAGGTTCTGTAGGTGAAAGTAAAGCGAATGACAAGTACAAAGTCACAAATAATCCTTCAATCATTAATACGGCACCAAGAATAATCAAAAACGTACTTTTCAACGTTTTACCTTGAATTATCAATATAGTTACTAACAAAGACGGAATTATAATTAGAAAGAAAATAAATTCAATATGTGCATTAATAACACTACCAAATCCTGTTTCTTCCATTCCTTCTGCTGTCCCAGTCCAGTCACCAATACCTTGGTTCATCGAATTTGTTGAAACTACCAAAATCATTAAGATCAAAGTAACATATGCAAGAGTTAGAGTAATTGCAGATATTATCAGTGATTTGTTCTGTGCTTGACAAATCATCTTTTTTTGAATCATAAAAGATGCAAATCCTGCAACTATGCCTACAATAATTGCAGTCATTGGGCCAAGAGTTTGGCTAAATGGAAGTATTAGGGATGCAGCCGTAATAACACTTAGAGGAATTCCTGCAACTCGGATATTTTTTGATGCCCACGAAAACAAAATCCACGACACTAGAGAAAAAACAATAGCTAATGTCATAACTGTAACACTGCTAACTGTGAATCCATCTACCATCACTTGGTTATTAATACCAAAATCTAAGCTCTTAATCCAAGGGATCAGTACAAGAAATATTGCAACAATTATCAAAAGTCTAGTTCTCATCTTTCATCTCCAAAATCAATATGAAATTTGTCAAATCATCTATTTTCTTCTCTATCTCATGTAGTCTGTCAGGCCCATAATGCCCATAGTTTGTGACTGTTTTCTGGTCATTATCAATTCTCACAGATGTAATTACAGTAGAATCATCAGTCCAATTTGCAGCATATCTGTCTTTTAGGGAAAAATAATTTAATTTGTAAATCATTGCAACCAAATCATCTACATGTTCTTGTGGGATCTGGTGTGTGCTCTTTCCAATGTTATCAACGTGATTTATTCCATCGTAAAGTACAGTTCCATCTCCATAAATAATTACAGAGTAGACTGGACATGGCCCATAGCAAGCAGTTTTTTCTAATTTGATTTCCACATCTGTAGAATTTGCAGGTGCAAATAATGGAACGTATAGCAAATCAAACTGAAAAGAGATTGCTAAACCCATTCCAATTAAAACAACGAGTATGATTTTGTATCTAGTTTTCATTTTCTAATTCTTCACAGTTATTTCAAAACTCAACGGTGGAGATAATGCAGATGGATTTTCAAGCGATTCCCAGACAAAAACTGTGGCAGTAAATGTTCCGAGATTTTGCGGAACCCACGACTGGGAAGGACTAAATGATTGAAATGAAGTGAGTGTGCCAGTTATCCACGATAAAGAAATGGTAGTTTTTTTGTCATCCTGTATTTGTACAAAAAAAGCAAATTCTTGTTCTTCTTCTTTTTGATTTTCTATATCTGCAACAAGCTGTATCTGTTCATATGCTTGAATTGTTGGAGTTTTTATAGTATCTCCTTGCAAGTTTTGAATTCTAAATGATGATGCAGGAACCCGTTCAAGTGG
>PFRJ01000011.1:1996-3574 GCA_002788515.1 Nitrosopumilales archaeon CG_4_9_14_0_2_um_filter_34_16
GTCTATGTTTGAGAAATAAGAAAATGAAGACTAGATACAAAATAATTTTAATTGGAATAATTATAATTTCAACATTTATCGTAATTCCATCTACAATAACTCTCATCAGTGGTTCTTACTGCCAGTCTATTTTCCCTGTTGAATGTGTGTCTTATTCAATTTCCTTGCTTCCTGATTTTGGCTTTGTCTTATCTGATGCATTATGGTGGATGACTGATGCTGACAAAAACTACAATGCATTCCATGCAACTTGTAATAATATTCTAGGCAAGCCTGATGGGGAATGTTTTGTAAATGCTTTTGAAATCTGTGAATATGCAAGTATAAAAAATATGCATTTCACTGCTGGAGGCAATCAGGTATACTCAGAGGCCCATATTGAGATTGATGGGACTTGTAGCATTACTTATGCTGTGTTTGATCGAGATAGCAAATGGAGAGACGTAACCGTATCGCCTGTTACAGTAAGAACATGCACAAATGCACAATTGAATCATGACCAAATAATTTTACAATGTGATAATAAACAACATGTATTTCCATTACAATAGGGATTCATATGAAAACTAGTCTCTCAGGAGTATCTGCCTGTTGACATTATGCATCACGATCAAATCTCTTAAGGGGATTTTTCTCATTGGTTGAAATCTCTACTTCAAATAAAAATGAGCCTATTCCCATCATGTTTTATCATATTGGTTAAATACTCTATCTTTTGTTTATGAAGGAAATTGAATTTATTTCAAATTTGCAATTTATTTCTGACTGTAGATGTTTTATAAAAAATATTCATAGATGCAAAACATCAGAAGCACTTTTCAATGATGAATAATTGATTTCATACAGTATGAAGTGTTTTGTGATTGTTTTACTCTTGTTTTTCTCTATGTATTTTTTGATTCCTATTGATAGTGATGGGCTCTCATGTGAGCGGGTAGATATGAAACAATCTTTTGCTGAATCTGATGTTGTATTTAGTGGCAAAGCAATATCGCAAGAATATGTTTCTAGCGAATACGTGTTTGCTAATGGCAAAAACGACACAAAAACTCAATTTCAGGTAATAGAATCATTCAAGGGAAATAATACGGAGACAATAGATGTAATCTCATCTGAATGGTTTTGGGGATATGATTTCACCAGAGGATCAGAGTATGTTGTTTTTGCATATGATGACGGTCAATATTTGAGACATCAGACATGTACTCCAACATCACTTTTGGAACATGTAGAACTTGAGAAAATAAGACAAGTCGCAAATGATCTTGAATCAGCCGTAGCCAATTCAACGCATGCCAAATGGAACGTTGGCAAGGTACAATGGCTAGAGGCAATCTATCTGCCTAGTGAAACAGGTGTTGTAAGAGTTATTGATCCGGATATGAATCTGAATCCAGAAAAGGTTGACAACATTGGTATCGATGTGTGGTCGGATTCACATGCAAAAGGCTTTACATCAACTGCAACTGAGACAGGTGTTTCAACTGGAGTTTTTGAAAGAACATTTACACTAAGTGAAGAGCGTTCAGCACCCAATGTCTTGTATGTGAGGGAAGGGGATACTGCAACAGTTACCTA
>PFRJ01000086.1 GCA_002788515.1 Nitrosopumilales archaeon CG_4_9_14_0_2_um_filter_34_16
AATGTTGACATCAAAATTTCCCTTTGAAATAGAATTGGCAACATCGATCAAATGTTTCAAAGGAGTGGAAACAGTGCTAGAAATCAGATACCCACCAACTATAGATGCAATCATTCCTAAAATTGAAATTAATAAAATAGAGTTACGTAAATCTACAAACTCTTGAACAATAGACGAACTGTTTTGCTCCACTACAACTATCCAATCAAATCCTTCAAATGTCCTGTATCCGGTAGATTTGGAATAAGAAATTAACCGAAAGTTATCTTCTTTGTCTTCTAATTCAAAAAAGCCTATGTCTTTACCTTGTGCTATATTTTGAAAATATGAAGTTTGTGAATCAGATAAGAATATTTGTTTGTCCGCGTAGATTGGAAATCCATTTTTATCTAATAATATGACGCTGCGTCCTGGAACGGAAATTGTAATTACATCAACATCATCTAGAAAATTACTCAGAAGATCATTGAGAGTAATTAATACACGCAAAACACCAATGAAATTTCCATCAACATCGTCTATCCTAAATGAAAAAATAATTGAATAACTATCATATTTTTCATTAAATTCAATGTCGCCAACATATTTTCCCGTATTCTTTGTTATTTGCCACCATTCTTCATCATTGTGAGAATAATCCGATGTACCTGTACCTATGACAACATTTGCTCCATATGCATTTGTTACAAATAATTCTTCTACAACATCATAATCATACTGATCACGATAAAATTCAATTGTTTGTACAAGTTCATCAGTTAGAATTTCCTCTATTGTATTTCCAAGAAAAGGAGAGGATCGGAAAACTTGTGTTTCCTTGGAATTTAAATACGAATCAATATCTTCTATGTTCTTAAATTGATTATTTGATTCAATTAACGCCGAATGAATAAGACTTAGATTTGTTAATTCTTGAAAGTCAATAACTCTGTTTTCTATATGCTTATCCAAATCCTGCATAATATTATAAGCAAATCCTTCGTTTCTTGAACCCAATAGATTCTTTAGTTCTTGTACACTGAGTTCAAAAGTAACTATTCCAACAATTGTAAACATTAGAGAGACTGTAAATATCACCAGAATTATTAGAAAAGAGATTTTCAATGCAGATACTAGACAAAATCAATAAAGTGTGAATTTAAACATTCACCAAATACAATTAGAAAAATAGCATACCACAAATCACAAGGTATTGCCAAATAACAAAATGGAGTTATTTATTCCATGAGCACTTTGAAAGGAGAGATTTTCATCAAAAACAATTCAAAAAAAGAATCAAAATTTCCAGTCCAATCCCATAACCACATCACAGAATTAATGAATTCTAATGATGAGGCTGACCTTTCAAGGAGCATTTTTTATGCATGTAACGTATGTGAAGGACCATTAATTCCGATAGCAAATTGTGTATTTTGTAAAAGAGCATCCGTGAGAACTTGTGCCGCTTGTAATGGAATTAGAGAAATTCAACATCATGAACCTTGTAAAATTTTAGTGTCTTTTGCTAGTACAGTTTTACAAAAATACACTGAGGAGGTGAATGTATGAAAAAACAGATAATCGGGGCTTTTGCATCAGTTCTTGTTATGACAATAGTGATGTCATCTATGCAAACAATAGATGCCATATCTTATACTGGACATGATGGTTCTCTAAGCAAAGATTTACAGAAAACATTAGTAAAACCTTATGGCAATAAGAAAGATTATTGGAGTTATATCGTAATGTTGTGCCCAACAACACACAACATGGCAGTTGCAGAAGTAATTCTAAAATCAGACAGTGATAAAGTCGTACTTGGAGTCAATAAAGTAGTCAGACAAGGGGAATGTTCCCATTATGGTGCAGTAATGAAAGCAAAAGACGGTAAAACGTTAGGTGCTGAACTAGTTACCAAAGGAGAAGCAGTAGAGAAAATGATACAAATCCTCAAAGACAGTCAAAATATGTCCAGTATTCAAAGAGATAACATGATGTCAGAATTCATCAGATTGTATATTGTGACAGGTTTCCTGCCCCGATCATGATTTTTTTAATTCCTTCTTTCTATTAATAGAAAGATTATTTGCATATATTTTATGAATTAAATAAGAATAATCTCACTTGTCGTTTGGAAATTCATTGTTACTTGAACTTCAGAGGCATGCCACATTCAAAAAGTTATCAAATAATATTTGCGTGTCGTACTTGTTTTATGGAATTAATTATCTTGGAGGAAACAGCAAATGCCTGATGAATCGTGTAGATGTTGTGGAGGTATGTTACTTGAATTGTTGATTTGTGCTGAATGTAGAGCACCAACTCAATTCATTTGTAGAATCTGTGCACACAGAACACTTCCCAGAATACATGATCAGATGTGTTTTAGACCAGACGATATTACAAAACCAAAAATTGTAAATAATTTGATCTTAAACCATGATTTTTCTAGAATTGTTTCAGTAACTGAAAGTCTTGTTTATAAAAAATCTTGATAATTACGCCTGTCTGTGTCCATTTCTATCCCAAAAATAGTTCAAGAGAATTGAATATGTAACAACTCTTTTGTAATTTAGAGAATAAAAGAAACTAGTGACTAAAAAGAAGCAATTTTGTGGTTATTGTCCTAAAGACAAATGTCTTTTAGATTGTAAAATACGCAATCCTGAATTTGGAAAAACATACAAATGTGATTGTTAAGACAATGACTCTGAATTTCAACTAGTGTTTTTCATGTGTTGCCAATGTACCTATGGCAGTGTTAATTGCAGAAATTTCTGCTACAAACTTGTCATCAGATGAGGTAATGATCACAATGTCTTCATTTTCAGGCTCTAATGATTCTATTAGATTGTCTCTTATTTTGATTTCATCTGCAAAACATCTCATTTGATCACCTGAGAAAACAAATTCACCGTCTCTGAAAATCAAAGTTAGGGAATCGCTGGCACCGTAAAGAATTGCAAAATCCCTTTGTTGCATTCCGTTACCAATGTCATCAACATGTTCTCCTTTTAGCAAAATTACATAATTGTATTTTCCATTAGTTAAGCAACACTTTTTTAGAAACGTTTGTGATGGCATTGCTGTATGAAATTTTTCTGCAAGTTTTTTTCCTTTGCTTGTAAGAAATGTCCCTGCCTTTATGGATTCTACTAATCCCAACTCTTTTAGATGTGAAATTAATGTTCTAACAGCACCTTCTCCAATTTTGAGTTCTTGACAAAAACTTGCACGACTAACATACTTTTGATTATACAAATACAAGATTGATTTTAAAACGTGAGGCATGCTAAAAGTTAATGCCGTGCTGTTTCTCTTTCTTGTAACAACTTTTTGTAATGTCTTGATCTGTTGGTACATTGATTCTATTTTACGCCTAGAATATATAAATTGGATGCCCAATCCAATGGTTTAAATAAATTCAATAAATCTGGCAACATATTGTCACAGTCAAAAGGAATTACAATAACCCAATCTAAAATTCCAATCTTTGCAATAGCAATCCTTGCAATAGTTTTTGCAGTTGGTTTGTTTGTTGTAGGGTATGATCAAGGACATATCTTCAGTGTTGTATTGGGGGAGCAAGCATACGAGGATCTTTACATTCATGAATTAACACACGATATGCGACATGCCGCAGGTTTTCCTTGCCATTAAGTGATGAATAATGAAAACAATAATTTTTCTAGCAATAGTGTTGGTTTCAGGTGCACTAGCTGGAACTATTCATGGCATAGCTAATCTTGCAATAGTGGAGCCGTATCTTGACCAAGCAATAGGAATTGAAAATCAAAATTTGTTTGCATCAGGTGAAGAAGAAGACACTCCTAGATTTTGGGTAGAGTATGATGCTTATCGTGATTGGCAAAAAGGTGGACAGGTTTTAGCTGGTGCTATTTTAGGCACTTCTATTGGTGCATTATTTGGAATTGTTTACGCGTTATCAAGACATGTATTGCCGCAAGGAAATGATTTGAAAAAAACATTTACTCTTGCAGGAGTAATGTGGTTAACATTATTTTTTATTCCGTTCTTGAAGTATCCTGCAAATCCTCCTACTGTAGGTGATCCTGAAACTGTGGTGTTAAGGGCAATACTATACCTATCATTTATTGCAATCTCTGGATTTGGTACCGTAGGTTTCTACCAAATTTACAAACGCCTAAGGCAAAACACCAAGATTTTGGCATTTGCAGGTTATGCTGCATTTATTGGAACAGTCTTTGTATTGATGCCTCCAAACCCTGATGAGATATCTGCTCCAATGGATTTGGTAAACGGATTCAGAGTAATGTCTGTAGTTGCAGTAAGCGTTTTCTGGGTATCAATTGCCATGATTTTAGGGGGGCTGTGGCACAAGTTCAGACCAGATGCTGAAAATCCAGATGTTCGGAACTAAATTTACTCATTAGAAAAAACAAGTAAAAATTCCAAGACACGGTGTTTGACTAGGAATAATTTTAAAAATAATGACTCGTAGATAATATAGTGTACGATAAGACTCGTTATTTAGCAATAATTCAAAGCATGACTGAAAATGAGAGAGGACATTTGGAATCATTAGATTCATCAAAAATAAAAAGAATTGTAAGAGGTTCAGGGAGAACTGAGGCAGAAGTCAAAGCGATGATAAAAGAATTTTGTGATAAAAAATGATTCATAACAAAATATCTATACATACATCCTAGATGTTGAACTCTAAAGTAGAACACTTTATGACATCATATCTGTAGAAAAAAGAAATGAGGATTGCACTTTTCATAATAATTCTAATTGCTACGGTTGTTGCATCTAGTGCTACCACATACATGCTTGTACCTGTAAAATACACTGCTTCATTCTATCCAAAATGGCTTCAAGATAATATGGATGCTGCTCAGAATATCCGAGATTCGTCAATCCCAATTATTGGAGTAGATGTAGATGAAAAAATAGGTGTTCTGACAATATACATGACTGATGAAAACTCAGAAAAATATGTGCAGAAAATAGACGATTTGATTGATGTTCCATTTGATATATTGTCTGAAACTCAATCAAGGGAATTACGGTGCTTGGAAACCTACAAAAGCATCAGAGAAGTTCCAAGAACTCACAATGCTGTCACTGATGAATTACACATAATAAAACATCAACAATATCTTGTTGGTCAATATGTAGATCTAAAGTGTCCTGGTTTTTCAGATCTTGAATCCATGAAAAAGAACTTGAAGGGTTACTCTCTTGTCATAATTCCACAACGTGCATCTGTTGAGGGAGGTCAACGTTTGAACCCTCAAGAAATCACAGTTGTGCTTGGAATAAACAACACTGTAACTTGGATTAATGAAGATGATGTTGTCCACACATTTGGCAGTGATGATAAAAATTATCCGTGGTGGACTGAACTTATGAGACCGGATGAATCATCATCTGTGACATTTAACAACACTGGAATCTTTAGTTATCATGGGATGTCTGGTTCTTGGGCAACTGGAAAAGTAATTGTTTTGGATGAATAGAAAATGAAAACTAGACTTTTAATAATTATTGTAATTGCTATCTTGGCAGTTGTTATTTCGCTAAATTTCGCTTTGACATTGTCTCCGTTTGGATCAGAACATTGTCCTGGATTGGAACTACGTAAATCTTTAGGATTGGAGAATCCTACTGCTGCGTGTCTTTAGATTCATCTGTTAAAATAAAAATAGAAAGAGAATGTGATGCTATCCTCTTCCCATTGCGGCATATTTTCCCTTGCGACCTTTCACAAAGAATGCTGAAGCAATTCCTCCAAACACTCCTGTTGACAAGAGCAATGCTCCAAATACACCATCTACTGCAAACATTGGTGTTCCAGAGCCTGTATGGGGGTTTTCGCTTGCTATTCTGACTCTTTCTTGTGAGAGTTTCAGTATATCATCAAGTCCAGTTTGTCCCTGATGTGGGATGTACTGTGCAGATGCAAGGCTGGCAGAAGGCAATATCAAAATGCTCAAGATTACTCCTGCTGCAATGATTGTTTTCTTTTCGCTCATTGAATATAATACGTGAAAATTGCATAAAGGGTTTGATGAAATTATTATTTTACTAATCCTTACATACTATAATGTCGTATATTATATCATCTATGAGTGATGAAAATTTGGAGACAGTCAATGCTGTAAATGTTTTCTCTATTGATGATGAAAAACTAAAAGTCCTTGCAAAGATTATCTCTAATGACTCAAGCATTGAAATTTTGAATTTGTTGTTTCATAAAGAGATGACTGCAAATGAAATTGCTCAACAAACTGATATGTCATTGCAGCTTGTGAAATATTATTTAGATAAAATGCAACACATTGATCTGATAAAGATTTCAAAAACTGAAAAAAACTCCAAAGCACGAGACATGAACTATTACAAAGCATCAAAGCTTGCAATAATAATTACTCCGTCAAAGATTACTGAAAAAACAAAGCAAAGTAAATTGCTTGTACGTTCCTTTAATTCAATTTCAAAATTCTTTGGAATGGGTTTAGTTTCTGCAATTACTGCTTTATCATTAGTGATAGTTTCAGCAGAAAGTCGTCTTCTTGAACCAATTAAGAGCTGGTATTCTGAATTTGCTTTACCTGTAAAAATTTCTGGAACCGGACTAGTTAATACAATAGATGAGTCATTATACATGGCAAAAACGAAGGTGGATTCTGTAGTTTCCAACCCTGCTGCGGGTTCAGGAACTCCTTATTTGGATCCTTACTCCAGCATACTTGATTTTACAGGATCTGACTTTACCATTACGATGATTGTACTTGCAGGAGTTGGTGCTGCAATATCATTTGTTGTTTTTAACAGGTTAATTGGTACGTTTCAAAAAAATATCTCTCAGGATTCTTTTGAAAACACACCTGATGTCAGTTCAGTGTAATTAAGAGCGGATTTATTGTAGAACTTTAATCAGTGCGTAAAATTCAAATTTTTACTGATGATTCTTTTGATTTTGTAGCAACTGGAACAGTTGGTGCTCGTGCTGATTGTATTGCAACTGGTTTAGGTATCACAACTCTATACGATACTGAATAAACATCAATATCTTTTTTAATTTTCACGCCTATTTACGTCCATTTTTATCCTCATTTTGGTAACCGAGTCCCTGTGGGCCCATACTATCTGTTAGTCCAAGCCCTGCCTATTTTTGATAACAATTTTACCATTTGGCAAAGTTCCAAGAAACTGCCAACCTTCTGTCACCAATTTTTCAAATTCTTCTGCTGTAACAACACTGCTTCTTGCTAGGTTGTCATACCAGCGTTGTATGTCTTGGTTTGAAAGAAGGTTGTCTTTTTTTGTGATTCTTTTTTGTTTTGCAGTTGTTATTTGGCTTTGTCCTTACGTCAATTTTTTTCCCACATCAGACTGCACATTTGTGCAGACCTCATCATTGATTGCAAGAGAGTTTATCGTATTTACTGTTTTTATCATTTACAGTTCTACTTCCTCATCTCCATTCTTTGCACGTATAGGTACAAGTTTTAGATAACCGTCTTGCATGATCACTCGCACTGATGTGATTTTCTCATATCTTGTACTCTGAATGAATCTCTTTGGAATGGTTACAATATGGCTAAAATTCATTTTTGAAATTTTTCTCTCACCAAAATCGATCTCTTTCTCTGAATCTTTTGATTCTTTTCTCATATTGTACAATAATAACAGAAATTAATATCGAAATTTGTATACACATTAAATGACAGAATGGCACACTATATCTGCAAAATTCACATCAAAAGAAAAGAAAATTTTAGATATTTTGCGTGATGAATACGGTTTGAGTCATAATCTGTCTTTATTAGATAAAAAATCTGATAGCTCAGTGATAGCTCAAATGGAATACGTAATTTCAATAGCCAAAAGATACAATCACGCACGGACTCACTATAAAGATCCTCGAAATCGTGGGATAAAAGGCGCAAAATCTGTACTTGGAATCTATTTTCTTAATGAAGAGATGAAACTGCGATTCAGAAAAATATCTTGCTTGATGGTTCCGTATTATCGAGCTAGACTTTGGAAGAGAAGAGTGTATGTCTGCCTTGAATGTGGTTACAAATTTACAGGTCTAGTAAAGAAAGAAACTGATATTCTTGATTGTCCTAATTGTGAATGAAAATAACTAATTCATGTCTTAATCATAACTTATGTTAAGTCAAAATAGAGATCATTTTTTTATTTAACAATAAACACTTAATCTCAAATTAGTCACTAAAACAGTTCAAATC
>PFRJ01000123.1:0-315 GCA_002788515.1 Nitrosopumilales archaeon CG_4_9_14_0_2_um_filter_34_16
CAGTCATTAAATGTTCATGTCCTTTTGGCCCAGTGATATCTTCACCATGACCTAAACCTTGAACTATTACTTTGATTTCAACATCAGATGCACTCAAAACGGTTGTTTCATGAATTGGGTGTTTTCCTGGATGTCTGTGAGAACCAGGTTCAGATAGAATTGTATTTCCATCTTGTGTAGCAAAGATATCATAGTTGACATGATCCACAACATTGCCATCATCATCTGTGAATTCAACTTCAATTTGTAAAACTTTGCCAATTGTTGCAGCACTTGGCATGATAATAGAGTGCAAAGAAATTTCTTTTACAACAC
>PFRJ01000123.1:336-8240 GCA_002788515.1 Nitrosopumilales archaeon CG_4_9_14_0_2_um_filter_34_16
TTACATTTGCAGCATCAAGCATGCAAGAATTACCATAAGTTACACCATCCACACCACACATAGGATCCCATTGTAATGTACATGCAATGACTTTCTCTTCAACAGTTCTGGGTTCAATTATATAATTAGGATCCATTGCAATGAATCCAATTGAGATTGCAGCCAAAACTCCGACAATAATTATTACTCCATACGCAAAATTCATCTCATCCACCTGTTAACTTTGCAAATTGCTCATTCTTACTTAACTTTTCCATAAACTCAATGTTAGATAATGCAACAACTGCAGATTCTACGACTGGCAGTTCCGGATCATTTAATGCTTGCTCCAGAGCTTTTCGCGCATCTTTAGAACCTACAACTCCCAAGGCAATTGCTGCCTCATGCCTTACAAACATACTAGGATCATGCAATGTTGCATCAACTAGTGGCGGAATTGCGCTTGAGTAAGACATCTGACCTAACGCAAATGCTGCCTCATGCCTTACCAATTCATTTTCATCATTTTTTAAAACTTTGGCAATGTATGGAACTTTATCTTCCCCACCAAAATCAACCAAAATGCAAGCAACTCTTGTTCTTACTACATAATCAGGATGATCTAAAAGAGAGACAAAATACGCAGTGTCTTTTTGCTCATATTTTGATTCCATCTCTGCAAAAAGCGCCAATCTATCTTCAGTTACAACCTGCATTTTGTTTTGGAGGTCTCTGTGGCCTATATTAGGTTACTTGAAAATTAATTTGAAATTAGCAGAGTTATGTATTTAATACATGCAATATGACATTTAGGTAATTTTACGTATGATCATGAATAGAACATGGATTAGAGTGATTAAAAATGCCCTTTAAAATAGAATAATAGGATGTAAATACAATTTTTGTGTAAAAAAATGATTTTAACATAACACGGTATCATGTTTAGAAAATTCAAAAATCATCTATTATTTGGTTGAATTTTTTTGAACAGAATTGTTTTGTCTACTTCATTAAATGTTATTTCGTATTTTTTGAATAGATCTCTTCTCCCCAATAAAATATTTTGATCTAAATCTATTCCATCAGGATCTCTTTCAGGAATAGAGACATCAACCATTTCTATTCCCACAGGCATATTTCTGTACACAAGCTCAAGATAAATCTGTGTTTGATATGTATCAAATTTTCCATCTGCGCCAGTTGATTCTTTTTTTTGTGCACTATTCAAATCAATTTGTAGAACATCTGCAATTTGTCTAGGTACTAAACATATGTCTGCACCTGAATCTACTAAACCATGAGTTCTGAATTCGGGATTACTTGAACTTTTTACTTCAGAATTTTTTCTTAAAATAATTTCTATTCGAGGTCTTCTAACAGGTACTCGTTTTTTATTTTCATCAAGAAACCAATCCGTATGATATTTGAATTTCATTTTGTCTTCTGAACGATTTCCTTTCACCATGAAATCACTCATTTTTTCTAAAGGATCAGGGTTTGCTCATCTTGTTTTTCTGGAATATGTTCAAACAACGGTGTTCTTCCTTTTGATTTCTCTATTGCTTCTTTGTACACTTCAGAAAGATTTTGACCTTCTGCAATGATTTCAGTATCTAAGATTGCGATCCATTTACCTTTGTACTGCTCAGTATTTTCCATCGACATTAGATACTCACTTTCAATACTAGACATACACCATCTATTCTCTTACATATTGTATACAAAACTTCCTATTAAAACCCTGTTTGTTATTGTCAAACCTGAGCATGCCCAATAAGCCTCAATATTCAAGATTAGGATACACAGTTTCTATAATTTTTTTAATGATTTTCGAAGATTCAAACATAATTTTTGATGTGTAATCGAATTGGTGAATGGTTGGTTGTCCTTTTTTAAATTCAAATAAATAATAATTATCATCAAAAAATAGTAAAATTATGGTAGAGGTAACAAAAGACGATGCAATCAAAGCAATCCAAATGTGTCTAGAAAATACACTTGGTTTTTTAGAAGATGCAAGAATTTTAATTTCTAAAAACAGACATGACAGACTTTGGATGCAATTCCAATTTGCATTTGAAGAATTAGGAAAAACAAACTTCATGTTAACACAACTTGAAAATGAGGATGATCCAATTCAAATGAATAATGATATTAGAACAAAACACGAGATCCAAATGGCACATATCAAAAATTTAGCAAGAATTACACCATATATGAAAGATGAATACGAAAGAGTATGGTTAGATTTTCCAATGCTAAATCCTACAACAGGACCTGTATTTGAAAACGAAGAAACAGAAAAAATGAGAAAGTTATTACATCAATCACTTGCCAAGGATGCTGCAGAAAATTTTACAGAATTAGATCAAGCAATATTGGATGAATTACTAGATGAAGGTCATCAATTACGAAAAGATTGTAGAGTAAATTTTGATGTAAATACTGGCAAGCCATACAAAGCAGAAGCATTAAGAACAGATAAAGCAAGAATTGCACAAGGAATCATAGAAGAATTAGTGTCTAATTTTCAACAGAGATTAGAAAATATATCATAATTCAAAAAGTTCTTCAGGAAGTTTTGTTTCAATTACACCATTAAAATTTATTATTGTTGAACAATATGTTGTTATATGAAAATATTTACAAGTTCAAACTTTGCAAATCCCATCTTCACAATATTTTATGATCTATGAAAAAGTTTAATTTCAAAAAATTGTAATGGTTTGATCTTGAAGGGAAGATATTCTGATATTATCCATAAAAGTCAGTTGTTAACTCATGATAGAGAATCTCCATGGTTGACTCCAATACAAATTCAAGACAAAAAACGTCTTAATGGAATTTTGAATCGTATCATGTTTTCAATCAAAATGTTGAATTTTATTTTATCTCAACGAGACGTCCATGTAAATGACTATCGAAAGAAAATGTCTGCCAATGGAAAATTAGATGATACCTGGCAACATTTGATATTGTATACTGAATCTTATTTCTCTTATGTTACTATCACTCTTAATGCATATGCTGAATTAATGTATGAATTAGGAGATAATTTTCCTTCGGAAATAGATGGTAATTTTAGTAAATTATGGGAACATATTCAGAATAACCAAATATCAGAAAACAGTCTTGATATTTTTTTTAAAAATAAGATGCATTGGTATGAGCTTTATGTTAGATTACCTAGAAATCAACTTGTAATTCATGATAGACAAACATCTGGTTATGGTATGAATGATCATGGTATTGATGTTTATGTTGGAAAAAATGGAAATCATGATAAAGAAAAATCTAAAGAAGCCTTAAGATTAATTTCAAAGATAAAAGAAAATCATTCTGAATTCACAACTATTGATGTTTCAGGAGATTATTTCCATCCAATTTATCGACAAATTGCTGAAAAACTAGATCTATTGAATAACCAGGAAATACAATTACTAGTTAATGCATGTGGTATTGCAGGATTTGATTTTCCATATATTCCTCAAGTAACTCCAAAATTACAAGAATTTATAAATTTTATAGATCAATGGCTAAAAGATAATTTTCAATTATGTCCACAATGTAAAAAGGATTACCTTATAATCACACGAATGATAATTAATCCAAACATACAAAGATTTGATCCAAATAATGTTTGGTTTGGACGAATTTGTCATAAATGTCATTATCAAGAAAAATTTGATTAGATTTTACTTAAAAATCAGATTAAAACTAAACAAAGAATTAGTCAATAATAAGAGCCCTTCAAATATCATCATCACCTAAATATAGAGAAGTAAAAGAAGAATGGATTCAAGAAATTATTTCTCAATGTGAAGAACAAGATGTGAAAGTATTCTTCAAACAATGGGGAGGTTTCAGATACATGGTACACAACAATATCAGAAGAGCAAAAAAGATCTTTGCATGGAGTATCTATAACTTAGGAGTAATTAATGTCGCTTATCACTAGTTAGGTATGTATTTAATGGAAAAAAAACAATGATGTGCAATGAGTGCAATAATTGGCGAAAAGGCACCAAACTTTGGAGTTTCAGAATGGGTTCAAGGGACTCCAACTAATTTTGATCAAGAAAAAGATCACATCATACTACTAGAAGTCTTTCAAGTTAATTGTCCAGGATGCTTTATGCACGCAATTCCAGAGGCAATAAACATCTACAACAAGTACAAGGATGAAGGAGTCAGAGTTTTAGGACTAGCTACGGCCTTTGAGGATTTTGATAAAAACACGCTAGCCAATCTGAAAATGCTTGCTGAAACAGGAAAGGTGGTCGGAGATACAAAAGAGGCACTTGGAAATTATGGTCAACTACAAGACGGAAACAAATTGCCATACAAAATTCCATTTCCATTGGCGATGGATAGTCTTACAAAGGCTTCAGGTGAAATCAATCAAGAAAAAATTATGCAGTTTATCTATCCGCAGATTCCAGAGTTTGACTCACAGCCAGAGGAATACAAAAATCAAATTATTGAAAGAGTAA
This sequence comes from Nitrosopumilales archaeon CG_4_9_14_0_2_um_filter_34_16, assembly GCA_002788515.1. Taxonomy (GTDB): domain Archaea; phylum Thermoproteota; class Nitrososphaeria; order Nitrososphaerales; family Nitrosopumilaceae; genus Nitrosopumilus. The sequence goes on from PFRJ01000123.1 coordinate 4,809, forward strand.
AAAGTTACATGAAATCAAAAGAGTTCTCAGCAGAAACATTTGAGAAATTTGCATTACAAGGCACGCCCTCTACGATAGTAGTAGACAGGAAAGGAGTTCTCAGGGACGTATCATTTGGGCAATCAGGTCATGTTGAAGCATTAATTCAAAAATTACTCAAAGAAGACTAGATCAAGACAAGCAATACAGACAACACCACAACTATTACAAATCCGCTTACAAGAGCAATCTTTGCATTATCCATTATTACGATTAGTGAAATTTCTGTATAGTTTATTTTCTTTTTCTTTTAAAAACAATGACGGATGCAATACCGCCAATAATCAAAAGTATAATCAGCACATAGATTAATTCAAAATCATAATCAACTGAAGGGGTCAGATCAGGCAAAGGAACATCTGCGTTTGTTATTTCTGTCAACCCAGAAAGATAAGTTGTACCAAAAATTTCCAACGTATTATCACCAGAGCCTGTAAAATTTAATGTCACAAATGAAATCTGCTCATTAGTGTTGATCTTTGGAAAATATTCGTTATCATTTAGATAAAATGTCAAATTTCCCCCCAAAAGATTTTGGGGCATGATAATCTCGCCTAAATTGTTTTTCAAACCACTGGAAATGTAAAGTGTTAATTTTTTCTCATCTTTATCAAACTCAAATTTGTGTATGTCAAAGTTAGAAACAGTTTCAACTTCAAATGTATGTCCACCAGTTTGAACATCCAATCTATTTACTAGTCCAGTTGCATCAGATAACAATTGACCATACACTGGAGAAATTACAAAAAGCAGTGAAATAGAAATTAGAAATATTGTTTTCAATTTATGCAGTTCTAGGAATTCTTTTCATTAATTCTTTATCCTGAGCAATTCGTGGATGAACTGGATCAGCTAAGATAACTTCAAACCAATAATGCTTTCCATCTTTGTAGACAAAATAAGAACCTAAAAGTTTCAAGTTTGGATATCTTTGAACAGCTCTTCTATCTGCGACTGTTTTCATATCATCATCTGCCTTGATTCTTGTAACACCAAGATGCTTTGGTCTTCTACCACCAGTAGGTCTTTGTTTTCGCATACCACCAGTACCAACTCTCATTCTAACAACAATGATACCTTGTTTTGCTTTGTAGCCCAGCCTTCTAGCTCGTTGCAATCTGCTGGGTTTGTCAATGCGGGTAACTGCCGCTTGCTTGCGCCATCCAATTACACGTTCACGTATTTCAGGGGAATTTTCTTTCCAAAGTCTGATCCACGTCTGGTCTTGATAACTAGGCATATCGAGGGTAGAAAAATCCCCTTTAATAACTGTAAAAGTAGGATTCTGCTCCTCTTAATAGATACTTTGGAATAATGAAGTGGTTCCTCTAACAATTACAACCCTTGTCTAATTTCGGACTACAAATTTTACAATCTAAAAGACACTTGTCTTCAGGGCAATAGCCACAAAATTGCTTTTTTGATTCCAATTATTTCAATCCCTTGTTAGTTCCAATTAATTCATAAGAACTTCCATCGTATGAAATTTTGTAAACTTCTTGGAATCCATCAGAAGAAAATCCTCCAACATAGATTTCATTATTCTGCGAATCAGTAGTAATGCTTGTAACTGTAAGATCTACATGTATCAGGCTTTCCCATGTATCCCCTGAATCATCTGATTGTACTATGCCAAATGTTTTGATTGATGCAAACAATTTTCCTGTATCATCAAAGGCTAATGAAAACACAGGTAATCCGCGATACGTGTTAAGTTGAATCCAAGTCTTGCCACCATCATCGGATTTGAAAATTCCATTTCCAGTTCCCGCAAAGATTACTGAGTCTAAAGGAGAAATTGCCAGTGCAGAAATATATTCGGGATACTCTAGTGTTTCCCAAGTTTTTCCTGCATCACTAGTTCTGAATAGTCCTCTTGCCCCACTGTCAAAACCGATTATTGTTTCTGGATTTTGTTTGCTTACTGCCATTGCATGAAAATCAACTGGTGGCTCTATTACATTAGAAACATGTTGCCAAGTTACTCCCCCGTCATTGCTTTTGATCAATCCTGTATTTCCCCCAGTTGATGGATGTCCACTTGCATATAGTGGAAATCCAGAAACAAGTGGTGCATTAAATGCCATGTAATCAGCTCGAACTTTATCAACTTTGATTGGAGGTGCACCGCTAATGCTTTGATAGAAATCCCCATGTGTGGCAACATACAATACAGAATTGTCAGCAGGATCTAATCCCAATCCATGAACATGACGCCAATCAATTATTCTAGAATTATCGTCGTCAGAATTATCAATGTTGGGTGAGGGTTCTGAAACCATAGACGAGCCAATCAAAGTTATCACCACAATCATTATTAGAACAAGTATGGCAGCAACTGCAAATGGTTTCTTGCCATTGTATTTATTAGATTTTTGTTTCTTCATGTTTTATTACCATTCAATTTTCCAATCTAAAACATTATACCAGACAATCATTTTGCTATAATTCCAATATCCATGTGATTATTCATCATACTCATCATTGATTTTCCTTGAGGTATCGCATGTGTGTGCATTGTATAGTATACTTTCTCAGTTGGAGTAAATTTCACTTGATATTGACCAGAACCAATATTTTCTGCCTTGAACATCTTTCCCATCATATCCATCATATTCATACCATCCATGCCTTCCATAGGCCCTCCTTTCTCTATATGTAAAATTACATTTGCATTATCTAATGGTTCACCTTTTTTATCGGTCACAAACAAAGTAAATGTAGATTCTTCACCAACATTTGCAACCTGACTTGAAGTCGTTTTTATTACAACATCTTGTGGAATGCTGTTCATCATTGATTGGCACATGCCCATCATTCCACCCATGTTATTTTGAGACATCATTGGTTGACCAGATTCAGAATATGCCGATAGATAGAATGTACCGCCAGTAACGTACAAATTCTAATTTCATCTACTTGACAATGCTTTATTGGATCAGTTTTTTGTTTGTGATTACCACCCATATGGACATATGATTTTTCATTTATTTAACAACTGTATTTTACAATTGTAAAGATGTCATATTAATTATCAGAAGTTCATCACTATTAATCAGATTGAAACAGGATGTAAACACTCTGAATGCAGGTATTAGAAAAACTGCCCTTAAAATTGGAGGAATGCACTGCGCTGGCTGTATAACTGCAATTCAAAACCACATGTCAGATATTGAGGGCATAAAAAAATGCGAGGTGAATCTGGCGGCAGAAAAAGCCGTTTTAGAGTTTGATTCATCATTAATTGATCTAGAGAAAATTGAAAATGCGCTAAAGGATATAGGGTATTCTGCTGTCTATGAAAAATTCTCAGTAAAGATAACAGGAATTACGGATTCCAGTGACTCAGAAAAACTAGAAAAGAGATTACGGGAAATAGAAGGAGTCAAAGAA
>PFRJ01000051.1 GCA_002788515.1 Nitrosopumilales archaeon CG_4_9_14_0_2_um_filter_34_16
CCATTATTATCAAAAACTTTGATCTCACTAAAATTGATATCAACTGGTTCTGAAAAATATACAATTACTTCTGTAATTCCAATTGGTGCATTAGATGCCAAGCTAGGAATTGTTTTTTCTGTAAATGGGTGTGCTGCTGCAAACGGAATTGAAACAAACGATAAAACTAGTAAAATTATTAGAACTTTTCTCATTTACTGATAAAATCATTCTTGACAATTTAAACAGTTTATAGAATTCTACAGTTGTACCAACTTACATAAAGATAATAACCTATAATCATCCTATGATGGTCGTGAAGATAGCATTTTTTAGCCTTGTTGCAATATTTTTCTCTATTGGCATGATTGTACCATCATTTGCACATACAACTGTTCATGTTGAACCCTATGAAATTGAAGTGGGCTGGGGAATTGAACCACCTGTAGTGGGAATTAGAAATGATCTTGTCTTTAAAATTACTGAACCAGGAGAGACTGAAGGTACTCGTAAAGGAGTTACTAGTGTTTTCAAAGATCTTGATGCTACAGTGATGTTTGGTGGTGTCTCCAAAAAAATTGATATTAATTCTGATCCTAGGCCGGGATATTATTTTTCACCTATAATTCCAACTAAAACTGGAAGTTACACAGTGGAATTTAAAGGAGAAATTCACGGGATGTCTGTAGATGTGACAATACCTGTTGAAGACGTAGAGCCTACAGCAGTCTTGGATTTTCCACCATCATCTAGTGCTGGAGACACTGACATTACTGCATTAAAGAATGCAATTTCATCCATACAGCAAGATATTTCTAAATTAAATTCAGGCGAAACCAAAGTTTCTTCTAATGGTGGTGCGGCTTATAACTATGCAATATTTGGATTGTCAATTGCAGCAGCAGCTATAATCTTGGCAATAGTTTCTCTAGTAAAAAGAAAATAGAAAAAGAGGAATTCCTAAAATCTTGGAACGACTCTAGATTTTGCAGTTACTGCTACGATGCTTATTATTGCAACAGCTAGTATCATCATTGCAATTGTACCAAATTCTGGTACAACATTTGAGAATACTACTTCTTCACCAATTGGTCCTGTTTTAGGATCATCAACACCATAACCTTGGAAGATAACAGTGATGTCTACTGGATCAGAAGAGCTAAGTGGTGCTGTTGTATGCATACCTGTGCCTTCATGATGATGTGCACCTTCGTCCATCAAAACTTCTACACCATTTTGTGTTACCATCATATCGTGGTTAACATGTTTTGCATCTTCGAATTCAATAGAAATTTCCATTGCTTCGCCTGCAGTTGGTGTTGAAGTCCAAATTGAAACCATTGTACCATCTGATAACATGCCGGTTGCAGTTGCATCACCTTCGTGCATCATTTCACCATCGTCACCATGATCGTCACCATGATCGTCTTCAGCTCCTGCTTCTTGTACTATGATCAAACCTTTCATCCAAGGATGTACCATACAGAAATATGGAACCTCTCCAGCTTCAGTTGGAGACCATTCGTATGTGCTTCCTGCCATCACTAGACTGGAATCAAATATTGCCTGAACTGTTTCTGGCATTGTAGGATCTCCTGATGTGAATGTATGTGCTGCGGTATCAGTATTAGAAAATATGACAACGCCACCAACATCAACTGTTGCAGTATTTGGAATGTAACATCCTTCTGCTGTCAATTCACAACCTGGTGCACCAGAACCTGCTGCAGTTTCAATTGTGACTTCTGTATGATCTGCAAAAGCAGCTGGTGTCATTGCGACTATACCTGCTGCGATGGCAAATAGTACGAAGAAAGAGCTTATTGCTTTAGTCTTCATTATACAAATTATTGTCGGGATACATAAAAACCTCACTGGAATTTCCAGACTCGGAATTAATTTTTTCTAAACTGGTACAACTTTAGAATGCCAACTAGAGGAATGCCAATATACATTCCAATATTTAATAGAATAATGGATATGCCATATCCTATCATTTCTTGTTCTGAATCAATATTTACATGATTTAGTAAAGACAATGAAGACAACATTGGAGTCAATCCTATTTTCACAATTTCTTTGAAAATTGGTTGTTCTCTTTCTAAATCAGATATGCTTGGCGAAAAAGAGTAATAGATTTGATTGAATCCTGTCATAAATGCTATGCCTGAATTTGTTTTTAGAATTGTATTGTCTCTAATTTCTCTTAATTGTTGTACTTGTGGAGCCATCTCTGAACCATATGCTGCAGTTGCAATTAGACATCCGTTCTTTTCATCAGAAATTGGTTTATCATTATCTGGTTGAGCATATGCATCGCCTACTGTAACATCAAATGAAACCTTTTCTTTTGGAATTGGTTGAAATAAAATTCCCTCAATCTCAAAAATCATAGTATATACTCCTTCACCTAGATTAAATTCAATTGGAATTTTTACAGAACCAACTGATGTGTGCGTTAACGGGATTGGCCCAAAAACCGTTTCACCGCCTTTGGAAACTAATACGGTATAATCAATATGCTCTTGGATTTTTTTTGTTTGAGGATTGATAAAATCAATATTTATTTTGGTTTGAATGTTTGGCTCAATTTTATCATATGATAATTTCACATCTAGCGTTCCTTTTTCAGTAGGCAAAGTTTGTGATTCAGCAAACACTGGAATAATCAAAAGCGGAATCAATAACATCGCAAATAGAAATTTCATATTCTCACTTTGAAAATCGGAAATAAAAGTTGTACTCTGATTTCTCACAAAAAAATTATCATGAGTAGAAATTCTATACCATCTTTAAATATGGAATTTGTAGAGTTCTATTATTGTACCAGAAACTTTCATTTTTAATAATAATTATTGGTATTTTTACAATTCCAGTTATTCTTCCAAATGTATTTGCACACGGACTTGGAGGAGATCAAGCTCCCCCTATTAGTTTTGGTGGTATGGAGGTAACTGTCCGTACACAATTAAGCCCATCTGATATTACAGTTGGAGAAGTTAATTCTGCTAATATGCAAGTACGGTTCTTTGATACGTTAACTGATAAAAATCTCGATAAAGTAACATACAGAGTAGAAGTTTGGCAAAGTGGTGAACTTTTAGCTAGAAATCTATTCTATGATTTAGATGGAAGACTAGATGTTAAAATCAAACCAAATCCTACATGTAATAAAAATAATCTAGAAGAATGCTCAATTTATGGTGGTTCTGAACATGTTAGTGCACCAGGTGCACTATTTGTTCAAGGAGCAGAATGTACTGATGATAATTTAGATATTTGTGCAAGACCATCAATCACAGGTCCAATTTTTGTCAAAGGTGGATTATACAAGATTAGAGTTGATATCGAAGCTGCTACCAGTCCAAGATCTGTCCTTGCAAATTTACTAAGTTATGAAACTTTTGTTAGTATTGCACAAGAGCAAGACTTTTTCATAAAATCTGCAAGTGCTCAAGAGATACCTGTTATTGTAAAAACATACTATGACGATGTTGATAACTTTAAGTTTGATCAATCAGATAATTCTATATCATTTGATATGCCATTTGATTGGAACCCATCTTATGTTGATTTAGTACAAGTGGTACATGAAGAAGTCAGAGTTCCCAAGTCATTTGCACCTTATGCAGAAGGAAAGCAATTCAAAGGATATGTTAACGGAGTAGAAATTGATCAGAGAGCATTACTTAATGATCCTTATTCGTATGATGATACCAATATTGTTCATTTTCTAATTACAAAAAATGAACTACAAAAAATCAATGAAAAATTGGGTTCTGATAACTATGACAACGCCAAGATGGATTTGAAATTAGTTCCTTTATCTGAGGTTTCAAAAAGCTCCACAGAATTTTATCTAGTTGATACTGTAAAATATGAAAAAGTTCCTACAACAATCAATATTTCATGGGATGGAAAATATGGCGCTAATCAAGAAATTCCATTTGAATTTACATTCTTTAACGAAAACAGAGAACTCATCAAAGATATCAGATATGCTTACTTTGTATTTGATGAATTTGATAACGAAATAGCTAGTAATGTAGGTGACAGTACTTCTAGCCTTGGAATAGTATCTACTGAAGGCATTGATGTTCAAAGAATTTTTGTTCCTTCTCAAGGTCAAATCAGAGTTGATGTCAAAGTTTTAGGAACTGGATTGGACTATGCTCCAAAATATGCCGGAATTGGTTCTGCAATTATTGAGATAGGTCCTGGTTCATCCAATTCTGTACCTCAGAAAGCACCAATTCCATCATGGATCAAAAACAATGCAGAGTGGTGGGCTGCAGGACAAATTGATGATGGATCATTTGTACAAGGAATTCAATATTTGATCAAAGAGAATGTTCTAAAGATTCCGCCAACTACACAGGGTACCAGTTCATCTTCTAGTGATATACCTGGTTGGATCAAAAACAATGCAGAGTGGTGGGCTGCAGGACAAATTGACGATGATTCTTTCATTCAAGGAATTCAATATTTGATAAAAGAAGGAATCATGAGGATTCAATCATAGATTTTTAAAGCAATTCTGTTAGTGATAGTATAATGAAAGACATCAATGACATCATGCCTAAAATACCAAACATGAAATGGGGAGCTCTGATGAACAGACCGCCAACAAATGACAAAGTTGAAGAGATGAACAAAATTTTCCCAAGTAACGGTAAATGGCATACTGTTTTTGAAGAAACAGATCGAATCACAGTAGATGGAAAAGAAATCCATAAAAAAGATCCAAACAAGTGGACCTAGCTTGAAAAATTTGTTTCTAATTGTATTAGTGATATTTTCTTGTGTATTGCTTATTGGATTTGAAACTGTTTATGGTCATGGCGTAGGAAGTGAAACTTTTCCTCCTATTAAGATAAATGGAAAACTTGTAACTCTGGAAGTCTCATCTTCTAAGAATGATCCTAAGACAAATGATGATCAACAAATCTCTTTATCATTAATTGATTTTGACTCAAAAATTACTTTACGAGATGTTACTTTTTTAGTAGAGTCTCATCGTGGTGAACAGTTTCTTTTTAAACAAGAGTTCAAAGCAGACAATGGATTCATAGTTTTTAATTTTGTATCAGAAGAGAATAACTCTATAATTATAGAAGAGAATAACGATAATGGTTTTTTTGGTTCTTTATTGGGGCTTGAAAGCAGAATGGTTAACGTAAAAGGACCTATGCTTAGTGAAGGTGGATTATACAAATTAGATGTGACTATACTAACAGCTGAAGGATATTCTAAAAAATTGGATGTACCTCCAGTTTTCAACGCAGGAATTTCCATTGCACAAACAAGCCGACATGATTTTGTTGATCCCAATTTTGGGGAACAAAATATCCATGTTGTAACATATTATGATAAAATTTCAAATTTTCAATATGATCCTAATTCCAGAGAAATCAGCTTTTCTATGCCATTTGATTGGAGTCAATCAAACATCAATCAAACATCAGTTGTTCATGAAGAACTGGTAATTACCAAAAAATTTGGTGATTTACTAGTTTCTGGGTTTACGATGTATATCAACGGAATACAACTATCACAAGATATTGTAAACATTGATGATTTTTTCTCTGATAATAGAATTGTTCATTTCATAATATATCAAAAAGAATTGCAGAATATTTTTGAACATTCTTCTAATCAAAGCGGTATGAATTTTGTTGTCAAGCCAGATCGTGATTATACTCATTTAAGTTCCGTAACTGATAATGGACAGTTTAGAATCTTTGTATCATGGGAGCCTGAAAATCTAAAATCAAATTCAAATGCAAAAATATTTTTTGATGTGACAGATATTTTTCTAAAAAACAAACCAATTGCAACAAATTATGAATTCTCCATTACTCAAAATGATAGAATAATTTTTGAACAAAATGGAATTAGTTCTGCTATAAAGGACGAACATAATACTGTAGAACTTGTGATTCCTAACGATGTTTCAGGCATTGTAAATCTAAACTTTAAGAATTTAGATAATAATCATCTTGCAAAGACAACAATTCCAATTGTCATTAACAGAATAATAAATCAAGATGAAATTTCAATTCCTAATTGGATTAAAAACAATGCAGCTTGGTGGGCAGAAGATCAAATTGATGATAAAACATTTGTTCAAGGAATTGAATACATGATTAAAAATAAAATTGTTACAATTCCACAAACTCATCAGGAATCATCAGAATCAACAGAAATTCCTAATTGGATTAAAAACAATGCAGCTTGGTGGGCTACAGGACAAATTGATGATAAAACGTTTGTTCAAGGGTTAGAATTTTTAATTCAAAACGGAATAATTTGCGTTTGATTGGTATCTGTTCGACAGATGAACCAATCTCTTTAAATTTCAAAAAACTACCATTTTGATCACTTTGTTTAGGCCTGAAAGACTAGTTGAGAAAAAATCAACATTATTTTCAATTGTAGTTACTGGTGTGATAGCAATTCTGGCATTGCCAATCATAATTCCACATCTTTTACACGGATATCATCTGGCACACATTTTCTTACATGTTGGTGGAATCACACTTGCAGTCTTCATCTCCACACTGGCAATATTTGCTTATTATAGATTAAGAACTAGACGCCTTTTGCTAAGCGCTGTAGCATTCACCAACTTCATTGCAGCTGAAATCGTCTTACTTGTTGATGCAACCTGGCCTAGTATCTATGATGTTGGCGGAATGTCATTTGCTGAAGTAGGACATTTATTGACGTTTGTTACATTAGGATTATTAGCATTAGGAGTGTTTAGAAATGACTGATAGAGATTTACATTTACAACAAATTATTGAAGAAAATCCTGGAATTCAGTTCCGTGAAATTATGCGTTCCTCCGGATTAAAAAATGGTGTTCTGAGTCATTATTTAGTAAAATTAGAAAAAACTGGAATCATTAAAGTTATTCGTGGTCCACGACAATCTAGATTTTATTCTCCAAGCATTACTGAAACTGAATCTATTGTAATCAAAGCACTACGAAAACAAACTCCTCGTGATTTGTTACTTGCATTAATAGAAAATGACGGATTAGATTTTTCGCAACTAGTCAAAGCTGTCAAAAAATCACCATCTACTGTTTCACTTTATCTATCACAAATCGTCGATGATGGTTTAGTTGAGATAAAACTTGTTCAACTCAAAAAGAGATATTATATTAAAGCAAGAGAGTCTATAGATAAATTAGTTGAAGACTACAGACCAAGCTCACTTGATAAATCAACATCTGGATTCGAAGATATTATCAATTCCTTCTAGTGTTTCACAACTGATGATTCCTATATTTTTAGGATTATTCTTTATTCTGTTACTTCCTACAATTGCTTATGCTGATGTTTTCATACCAGATAGTGAATATACTGGATATTATGATTCTGAAGGAGTTTATACTGTTGTTGGAAATGTAAAAAATCAAAATGATTTTGCATTGATTCCAACAATTACAATATCTGTTATTGATAATGATCAGACAAAAATTACTCATACATTACATCACGTACCAATACCTGCAATGACTGATATTCCCTTTAAATTAAAATTTCCAGAAATTCACGATAAAAACCCTGTCTTATTAAATGCCACATTAGAGTATTCTAAAACTAAAAAAAATCCTATTCCTATACAGATCATCTATGATAAAACCTTGATTACTCATGAAGATGGCCATGTTACTGGTAGAATAAAAAATATTGGAAATCAAACAGTATACAATCCTAAAGTATTTGCAATTGTTCATGGCTACGAGAAATATATCCTAGATGTTGCTCAAAATATCAAACCGATTGAAAAGATTGAACCAGGACAAATACTGAACTTTACGATATATCCTGATCCTTCTGTGTCTGAACCTGTTCGTTTCTATTCATGTTTTGCACCTGTTGATACTACTGTAATTCCTGTTACTGCAAAGAAAGATGGTGGCGATTTTGATTTTAGATATGATTCAGGTGCATGGTATTCTGCTGCAAAATTTGATGAAACGGGAACTACATTGAGTATTAGAGAGTACAACAGTTATCCATTGGAGACTTATGCCAACTTTGAATTTCCTCCTATCTCTGGAACTGAAAAATTCAATGTAACACTAAATGATAAACCTATAGAGTTTATTCAAAGTATTGATGAGATGGGATTTTGGCATGTGGCGTTTCAAGTAAAGCCAACCTCACAAGGAATCTTGAAAATTTCAGGTTTCGAGAAAGGATTGCCTCCTGAATTACCAAAAATTCCAAAATGGATTAAGGTCAATGCAGAATGGTGGGCAACAAATCAAATTTCAGATTTAGAATTTCTTCAAGGAATAGATTTTTTGTTTGAAAAACAAATTATCTCTGTTCCTGAACGAGATGTAATTGCTGAATCTCAGTGGAAAATTCCGCAATGGGTAAAAATCTCTACAGAATGGTGGGCAACAAATCAAATTTCAGATGATGAATTTCTAAATATGATTGAAAGTCTTGTTAAACAGAATATAATGCTAGTTTAATTTTTTTAAAATGTGAAAATTAACACATTTCAAAATTTCTAAATTATTGTAAACCTAAATTACTATATAATAAAATGATTAGCCAGTAATAATTATGTGAGCAACTGGGATTCTACTGGAATATTTCATGGTGTTATAGGAATTTTAGGAATTAGAAAAGATGATTCAATAATGTCACAAAAATATGATGTAATAATCTTATTATACAAATTTTATCCACTTTAATCATCAAATGCTTCCACTACGAGATGATAATCCACATCCTCCTGGATTCAAACCAAGAGTAACTCATGCACTAATCATTGTAAATGTGATTGTATTTTTTATGGAAGTTGTTTATACAGGACAGTTTTTTGAT
>PFRJ01000050.1 GCA_002788515.1 Nitrosopumilales archaeon CG_4_9_14_0_2_um_filter_34_16
ATGCTCTATCTGGAATTTTTAAAACAAAAGGATTGCGGCTGAAATCTCTGGGACTAAAAGACGCATCTGCAATAACTGAACAGTTTGTTTGTTCTGGAAACAAAGGAAAGGCAATAGAGAATTTTTCCACTGATAGATACTCTCTTGAAAAAATCGGCTATGTAAAAAAACCTCTGACAAAAAAAGACATGATTGGAAATCATTTTAAATTAAAAATAACTGATTGCCAAAATAATTTATCTTCTTTTACAGAATATGATAAAATTCTGAATTTTTATGGTTATCAACGGTTTGGCTCAAAAAGGCCCGTGACTCATTTGATTGGTAAGGCAATTTTACATAGGGATTTCAAAAAAGCAGTTGAACTGATTTTGTCTTTTACATCTATTCATGATTCTAAGGAAAACACTGAGATTCGTGAAAAACTTGTTGATAGGGAAAACTATGAGAAATATTTTGATAGTGTTCCCTCATCTATGGATATTGAAAAAATTGTTTTAAGAGAAATGATTGACCATGATGATCCACTTCGGGCAATTCGAGCAATTCCTTTGCAGCTGAGACGATTTTACATCCAAGCTTACCAATCCTTCATATTCAATCAATCACTGAGTTCTGCATTTTTAGATGGTGAAAATCTCTTTGAGGCTCAATCTGGTGATGTCTGTTTTGATCTTCATGGTATTATTGGCAAATATGTCCACGGCTTGGATCAAAATTTGGCATTGCCGTTTGTGGGATATTCGTATTACAAAAAAACCCGATTTGACTTTCAAATATCCAAAATATTGCAACAAGAAGAAATCACTCCCAAAGATTTCTTTATTAAAGAAATGCAAGAAGTCAGCAGCGAAGGTGGTTTTAGACAGTCTGCAATACACTGCTCTGATTATTCATCTGATGATAATGTTGTCGAGTTTTCACTTTCCAGAGGATCTTTTGCAACAATCGTGTTGCGAGAGATAATGAAACCTAACGATCCAATGATTGCAGGTTTTTGAGATCTGTTTTTAAAATAACTCTTCAGCTGTCTTTAAGTTGGTGTTTTTATAAGAAAATATGATTTGGAAAAAGCATACATGCTAATTAGTTGTGAAATGGGAGAAGAACATTCCCTTTATTCACAATTAAAAGAAATTCCGGAAGTCAAAAGTTGTTTGATAACTTATGGCAATTATGATCTAGTTGCAGAATTTGTAGCTGATACTTCTTCTCAACTCAATGAAATTATCACATCTAAAATTAGAAAGATTCAGAAAATTAAAAGTACAATTACTCTACATGTGATAAACTAATTCTTTTTAAGAATTATAATTCCTACACCAACAATGACAATACCTGCAATGATTATTCCCATACCATAGGTAATCCAATCTGGATTTGAATACATGAAAGATGATTCAGGCCCCACAATTGATTGTCCCTGAAGGTGAAATATCCAGCCAAAAATTATGATGATTATTCCCACAATGACTGGTATTTTTCCTTCTCTCATGACGTTATGCTTGATTTCTATTAAAAAGGGTAAACAGAATTGATAATTTGACCAAATGATTTTCGGATTTGATCTTTAATGAGTTACTTTAGATGTGATAAAATGACTAATTGGGATAATTTTGAAGAGTCTAGTGGTCGTAGCCATGTCGGATTGCTTTTATTTGCTGCTTCGGCATCTCTTGCAATTATTTTATACCTTATCTTTCACCCTCAAATTGAATCCATTAACAAGGAATCTCCAATTCTAATCAACATCATGTTTGTTCCTGCCATGGCTGTAGGTTTTCTTTATGGTATCAAAATTACTGAGCGAGCAGTAAGACCTTCAGAAATTCGTAGTCCTATCAAGAGATCAATTGTAAAGATATTTCTGTTCTTTTTTGTCATTGGCGGGATGTTCAGTTCTGTGAATTTTGCTTTAAACGGAGGAAGTATAATGCCTGATGTTACAATTTTGGAAGACGGGCTTTTGACATGGGCAAACAGCTTCATAACTGCAAACGGTGGTGCCACTTTTCTAATTATTACTAGTATTGGTTTGATGGCAGGTGCCACTAAAAGAATTGTTGGAATGAACACTGGATTTGTAAATCGTTTGGTGACTTTTGTTGGAACTTTTGTGTTTTTCACGATGCTTGTTTTGAGTTTCACAAAATCTGATCCAACTTCGTCTGGTGTCTTTTTGTATACTTTCTATCAAGCAGGTGTTGTTGGTGGTGCCTTTTATGCAATGAATAGACTAACTAAAAATCAAAACATGCTTGAAGATTTTACTAATGGATACTAGTTATTTTTCAAGGTCTACGTAAATTCCTGAGGCTTTGTTGTTAATTCTGTCCCAGTACTTTTCACACCCATCTGTCTTAAAGTCATTTTCTTTACATTCGTTAAAATGAGCAGTGTTTTCTCTCTGCATGTTGTCTGCAAATAATACGTCACTTCCTATTGCTAATGCTATGAGTCCAATTGCAGCCAAACTGGCTGCTACTACAATCATGGAATATCCAACTTTTGCATAATTGTGAGGCTCTCTCATTTATGGAAAATCAATAACTCTTGAATTTAATCTTTTCAAGTTAAGATTTTGCGATCAAAATAATCATACTGGTGTATTTTTTGGGAAACGCTGAAAAGAAAGTATTCAAAAACACTGTCATTGAGCATTCAAATTCTTCAGTATGAGTTTCTTGGGCCTATTCCACTTGAAGAATGGGGGCCTCCAATGGAAAAATTGATCTATTTGATTCTCTCAAGAGATAAAGACAAATTCAATATCATTTATGCAGATGAATGTGGTAAGACTGATGATAAGGCATTCTTTGTTCAACATTCTGGATACAAATGTTGGATTCAGCATTCTGGATCTGAAAAATCAATTCATTTAGCAATATTGCCCTTGTTTGAATTCAGTGACGAGCACAGACAAAATATTCTAAATAAGATACTAATTCACTACAAACCAGTATGTAATTCTGAAGACATTCCTGCTACAAAGCCTGATTATGTTGTTAGGCGTTCTGAGCAAAACGTAACAGATGAGAAAAAATACATGTGCCTTTGCTGTGGTTCTGAAATGAAACCTGAGAAACAACTTGAAAAATCTACCCTCTTTCGATGTACTGGTTGCGGGTTGAGTGATACTAGGATTGATTCCTAATTTTGTTTTGAACATCAAACAATTGCAATGTTAGTAAGTCAATTGCTTTTTTCAAATGTTGAAACTCTTTGATTGAATGAATTTGGCCTTCCACTAATGCTCTTTGAATTTTGACAGAATTTTTTTGGTGTTCATCTGACGCAACAATTTCCATAGCGTTAAGTTTTGATAACAAATTATCTAGTTCTTTTATCATTTCATCTGATGGCTTGTGCTTGTCCATGTTTATCTAAAACCGATTTTGATATATGAATTGTTACAAGAGGTCTTCATCAATTCTTTGAATTGGATCTATATACTGTGGACACGTACATGTGGGAATTTGACATTTTCCTACTTTGATAAGTGAATTACTTGCATCATTTGGGATGTGCGCTTCATCAGTATGATGACATCTATTACAATTCATAATGAAAAATTAACCATCCTTTATTTAAGCCAAGAATTATGGGA
Organism: Nitrosopumilales archaeon CG_4_9_14_0_2_um_filter_34_16; assembly: GCA_002788515.1. GTDB lineage: Archaea > Thermoproteota > Nitrososphaeria > Nitrososphaerales > Nitrosopumilaceae > Nitrosopumilus. The sequence continues at coordinate 3,608 of PFRJ01000050.1, forward strand.
TTAGCACTGCTCTAGCTTCTATTTCAGAATCTTTTAGTTTTTTGAGTATTTCGTTTGCTTTTTCTAACGGGTGTGTTTCAGAAATTACCTCGATATTTTCATCAGCGCATATCTTGATTACTTGTTCCATGTCTTTAGTTGATCCTATTACTGTGCCCCTGATTGTTTTTTCTTCAAATGCCATAAACGCTGGATTCTCCCCCACCGTTGCAATTACAATCAACCCTCCTTTTTTTACTGACTTTATTGCAGTGTCTGTAACAATATCTGCTGGGGCAAACACTATTGCAGCATCTAGCATTCCGTGTTTTTCTTTTAATGTTTTTAGAAATTCTTGTTGATTTTCTGAAAATACCATTGCGTCTGTTGCTCCCAGTCTTTTTGCAACATCAAGATGTTTCTGTGATCTGGAAAATGCAATAACTTTGCATTTCTCTACTCTTGCAAATTGTATTGCCATGTGGCCTACTCCTCCAATGCCGTAAATCCCAATTTTCTTGCCCTGCTTTGGCTCTGCAGCTGCTACTGCTTTGTATCCGGTTATCCCTGCACAAAACAACGGTGCCGCATATTCAGGTTTCATGTTTTCTGGAACTTTGGTTGCAAAATCTTCCATCACCGTAATGTATTCTGCATATCCGCCCTTGAAAGATTCTCCTGTGATCACTGATGATTCACACAGATGCTCTTTTCCCTCTCTGCAATATTGGCATTCTTTACATGCTTCTAAAAGTGGTGTAATGCCTGCTCTGTCGCCAATTTTGAATTTTGTGACTTTGTCTCCGATTTGAATTACTTTTCCGACTATCTCATGACCTGGAACTGTTGGTAACGCAGGTGGAATTCCAATGTCTTTCCAGTCGCCTTCAATTCCATGCAGTTGAGAATGACAAACCCCGCAGGCTTCTATTTTTAATAGAATCTCATTTGATCTTTTAATTTCATGTCTATCAATTTGGGTAAGTTTTAATGGATTTGTCTCAATTTTGGCACACTCAGAAAGCACCATTGCACGCATTTTTTCCATAATTTTGAAAGTAAAACACGAAATTTTAAGATTCGTTAATTGAATTCTTCATGGATAGATTTACCTCGTTTTACGCTAAGATTTATTTGCAAAATTGGCATAATTCTGAATATGGCTGAAATTTCCGATGAAGATCGTCAGAGAGTAGAATTTCTGCGACGCATTTCAAGTTCTAAACATGAATTCAAGAAATTCTCTTTGGAAGAATTAAAACAATTACAAGAACTGGTGGAAAAAAAAGATTACAGTCATGATAAAAAAGCCCATAAATCTAAAGTGAAATTACTTGGAAAAATTAATGTTAGAATTTATGAATTAACAGAAGGCAGAGGTATCTGGGGTTAGTTTTTCAATTAACTACTAATATTCAGACGAGTTTGATTGATTGTGGTTGAAAATAATCTAATTCATGAAAGCAGCCCATATTTGCTTCAACATGCTAACAACCCTGTTGATTGGTATGGTTGGAATGAGATAGCATTAAAAAAAGCAAGAGATGAAAATAAACCAATTTTTCTAAGTGTTGGTTATAGCTCATGTCATTGGTGTCATGTAATGGCACATGAATCATTTGAAAATGAAGATGTTGCTCAATTTATGAATGAAAATTTTGTTAATATCAAAGTTGACCGAGAGGAACGACCTGACATCGATGATATCTATCAAAAAGTTTGTCAGATAGCTACTGGTCAAGGTGGATGGCCTTTGAGTGTTTTTCTTACTCCTGATCAAAAACCCTTCTATGTTGGAACTTATTTTCCTGTTTTGGATTCCTATGGCCGTCCTGGTTTTGGAAGTATTTGCAGACAACTCTCACAAGCATGGAAAGAAAAACCAAAAGATATCGAATCTGCAGCTGATAAATTCATCAACACATTACATAAAACTGAAACAATCCAAACTCCTACAAAATTAGAACGCGTCATTCTAGATGAAGCCGCATTAAACTTGTTTCAATTAGGTGATGCAACATACGGTGGATTTGGTTCTGCCCCGAAATTTCCCAATGCTGCAAATGTGTCGTTCCTTTTTAGATATTCTAAACTCTCGGGTCTGAGCAAATTCAATGATTTTGCGCTCAAGACTCTCAACAAGATGGCCAAAGGCGGAATATTTGATCAAATTGGAGGCGGTTTTTCTAGATATTCCACTGATGCTAAATGGTTAGTACCTCATTTTGAAAAAATGCTTTACGATAATGCGTTAATTCCAGTTAACTATGCTGAAGCATATCAAATTACCAAGGATCCTTTCTATCTTGACATTTTACAAAAAACACTTGATTTTGTTTTACGTGAAATGACATCTCCTGAAGGTGGATTTTATTCTGCATATGATGCCGATTCAGAGGGAGTAGAAGGAAAATTTTACGTGTGGAAGAAAAGTGAAATTAAAGAAATTCTGGGAAGTGACGCTGATCTTTTCTGTCTATACTATGACGTGACTGATGGTGGAAATTGGGAAGGAAATAATATTCTGTGTAATAACCTTAATGCATCTACTGTTGCATTTAATTTTGGAATTTCTGAAACTGAGGTTCACAAGATTCTAAAATCATGTGCTGAAAAATTATTAAAGGTTCGCTCTTCTAGAATTCCTCCAGGATTGGACGATAAAATCCTGGTCTCTTGGAATTCTTTGATGATCACTGCATTTGCAAAAGGATATCGCGTAACAAACGATTCCAAATATCTTAATGCTGCTAAAAATTGCATCTCTTTTATAGAAAAAAACCTTCTAAATGATGACAAACTGTTACGAACTTACAAAAACGGTTCTGCAAAAATTAATGGATATCTTGAGGATTATTCTTACTTTGTCAATGCATTATTGGATGTATTTGAAATCGAACCTGATTCAAAATATCTCACACTGTCTCTGAAACTGGGTAACTACCTAGTGAATCACTTTTGGGATGCAAAAAACAACAGTTTCTTTATGACCTCTGACATACATGAGGAATTAATTATTCGTCCAAAAAGCAATTATGATTTATCTTTACCTTCTGGAAATTCTGTTTCTGCTTTTGTAATGCTTAGGCTTTATCATCTCTCCCAAGAACAAACTTTTCTTGGTATTGCCATAAAAATAATGGAATCTCAGGCACAAATGGCCGCTGAAAATCCTTTTGGATTTGGATATTTGCTAAACACTATCTCCATGTATATCCAAAAACCTATTGAGATCACAATTATCAATACTGAAAATTCTGAGATTTGCTCATCTCTATTTTCAAATTATTTGCCAAACTCTATTATGGTGAGCATTCACAATTCTGCTCAGCTAAAAAGTCTCTCTGAATATCCTTTCTTTACTGGAAAGCATTTTGAAGATAAAACATCTGTGTTTGTTTGTAAAGATTTTACTTGTTCTTTGCCTTTATACACATTAGATGAGATAAACTCACATCTTTAGACTTTCTTTAAATCTATCTCAACAATACTTCCAACTTGAGGTCTTCCCATCTTGTCGTATCTCGCTTTTGGCATTGCAATTGTGATTTGTGTTTGTTGATATGATTTTATGTTAACTGTTGGCTGTGCTTGTAAAATTGCTTCTAGCAAAGGCATTACCTGCTCTTTGGTTTCTTCATCTAGCCTTTTTGAAACATTATCTATTATCATCTGTTTTTGTGATATTGGCTCAGTTGAAATATTCTCAATCAATGTCAATTGTACAATTTGACCATTATCTACTATCTGTGTTATCTTAAACTCATTTGTATCTGACATTGTTTTGTTGAGTATTTCTTATGATTTATCTTTAACGAATTGAAAAATACAGTGCTACTGCTGCAGTTACTACTGCTGCAATTACACCTAACCCAAAAATTATCTTACTCCCGTCTACATTCATAGTGTTCATTTGTAATAGTTGGAATTAAATCATGCTGGTTCTATATTTTCTAAAATGTTTCCACTGATGATTTCTACGTAAGTGTTTTAATAGAAAAACACTGTATCTTGTTATCGCACGTGAATTGTATTCATACATCTGCGATTGTTCGACCATGCCAGACAGGAGTCATAATGGGTGTCCTAATTGGGCACTCTTCATTTTGTTAGATGTTTATTTTCAGGCTTGATCTTGCTTGTCACTAACTTCTGTACTGGATGGAATCAGGATAGATTTCTTGATTAGTGGGGCACGTTCTTTTATAATTTGATTGAACTCTTTCATATCTTCTAGGCTGGGCGTTTGCTGTTGATTTTGATATGCTTGCAAAAATCCTGAATATACACATCCTGTGATAATCCCAAATGCTGTATCTGGAACCGATTCCACTTCTGGCACAAAATTTTCTGCAATCTGTTTGTAAGATTCTG
>PFRJ01000065.1 GCA_002788515.1 Nitrosopumilales archaeon CG_4_9_14_0_2_um_filter_34_16
CTAACCCCATAATTAAAGAAAAAGATAGCATATCATTCTTAATAATACTGGAATTTTTCGTTTGAACATTTTTAATTATTAACCATACTCCTAGACCCGAAAAAACCATTAAAATTGAATGGAATAAAAAGGATTGCTCCATGGTAGTTGTTGCATGTTCTGAAACAGAATCAACTAAAGGATCTGAGGTAGTTAAAAAGGGATTTAGAGCATTTAGATATCTATGACTAGATGATGGTAAAAATTGAGAATCAGAGTTTATCAATAAAACAATTGATGAAGCAATTAAAAGCACAATCAAAAACAATAAACCATTTCTTGTTTTATTTTTTGAGCTTTTAGTTTGAACAAAAATACATGAAACTAAAAATAATGTTGGAATAATTAGTGAGATTCCACCTAATCCAAAAATGAAATTTGAGCTAACTCGTTCTAATGTTAAAGAAACTAAAATGGTAGTAATTGTGTAAAGTGGTATAACCCACATGATGAATTTGTGATCTGTTCTAAGAAATGGCAAAGTAATGAAAAAAATCCCTATTGGAATGATAAAGAATTGATTTCCTCCCCAAGCTGAAATAGAAAATACAGTGAATGTTCCTGCCCCTACAAGTTTTAGAAATGCAATCTTTTTGTTTTGTGAATTAATTCCACTTAATAACAGATAAAGAGTCAAAATACCAAAAAATAACCCCAAAGGTTCTGATTTGAACCATCCAATTGGACTTCTAATTAGAATAGGGATAGAAACTGAAAATAATAGAGCTGAAAACAATCCAGCAGTCGTACCACCGATAACTCTTACCAAAGCAAAAATTACAATTGCAGATAGTGATGCAAATACCACAGGAAATAAGATTGTAAAATCATATAGATCAGTCCCACCGCCAAAAATCCAGTAAGTTGCTGCAGCAGTCAAATGAAGCATTACTTGTGAAGTTGAAGAAACATCTCTACCATGTGGATACCAGCTTAGACTGTCATTCCATTCAAAATATGCAGGTATTCCATTATCTACGATATACTGGGTTGCTCGATAATTAAAAAAAGGATCAAACTCATTTAATTCAAAACCATATTCGGCAGGTTGAATTCGGAGAAGAAAAGAAATAGTAAATGACAAAACAAGAATTCCAATTATTAAAACATGATTTAATCTAAAGTCAAAGTTGCCCACAGAAACAAGTTTTGTATTTGCTAACAATTAGTATTTTTTAAAAAACTTGGCTTATTATTCTTTGTATAAAAAATGATTAAATAGTTATAATTTAAGGAGAATATCTTCCTTCTAGTTTGGTTTCAGTTATGATATGATTATTCATGGCATCCTCAATTTGTTTTTTAGTTGAGTCTTTACTGTTTTCCAATTTTTTATCTAACGCATACAATTTGAAAACATACGTATGTTCCTTATCTGGAGGGGCAGGTCCGCCATAACCAATTTCTCCAAAATCAGTTTCGCCTTCAATACAATTTGATGGAACAGAATTTTCTTGAAACTCAATATTATCAGGAATAATATTCCAAACAACCCAGTGCACCCAAACTTTTCCTACTGCACCCATAGCATCAGGATCATCCATTATCAAAGCAAGAGACACTGTATTTTCAGGAATGCCACTGATTGTAAGTGGCGGACTGTTGTTTCCATGTTTATAGCCATATTTTTTTGGAATGATTCCACCGTTATCAAATGCATCACTTTTCAACGTCAAAGTCATATCAAAATTTGGTAATGCTCAAAATTAAAGATTTCTAAGATTCTAAAACGATTCTATTATTTGAAAAAGACATTACGGAACTTCCATTATTTTTGATCTGTTTTTTTAGTTCCTTATCCATAGTGGCTACAATGATTCTGTTTTTTAATACATAATCAAGTAATCCTTTATCAGCAAACGTACCAGATATAGGAACTATTTTGAAATTTTTTATGTATTCTTGAGTCAATTCGACATCTTGCTTTTTGTCTGGTTTTTTAACTAGTTCAGATAGTTCATTTTTTACAACTTGAGGTACAACAAAAGTGATTTGACCAATTTCTACATCCAATCTATCAATATTTTTGATTCTTTTAGTAGCTAGATGGATTAGAAAACTTGTATCGCAGATTACTTCAACCAATTATTCCCGCACCAATAAGTCTCCATCTTTCTGCAATTCGTCGACTAATTGCAACATTTCCGCCTTCAAATATACATGCAGGTCTTCTTAGTTCTACCTCAATATTTTTTGATTTTGTTTTGGTAACTTTACCTAGTATAGGAGCAGTTCCAATATTTAGACGAAGTAATTCTCCAGATTGAATTGGTTGGACTTTAACATCTTCAGTAGCTCCGACTGCAGAATCAAATAGACTTACTTCCAAGTTTAACACAGTAGAATTATCAGGAAGTGTACCAGGTTTGCCAATTACTGATCCAATAAAGGAATCACTTCTAGTCATGGCAGGATCTAATTTTGTTCCAATAGCTACCAAGCCTCCAGGTTTTACTGAATCAACAATTCCCGCTGCAGTTCCTAAAGAAGTAATTTCGGTAAGTAACGGTTCGTATGATTTCTTTTTTTCATTCATTATTCCAGGTTTAATCTCGATTTCATCACCAACATTAAAAATTCCTTGAGTGAGGCTTCCACCAATGACTCCCCCTTTGATATCTTTTAATTTTATACCAGGTTTATTGACATCAAACGAACGTAAAACATGCATAACAGCGTCAGCCTTTTCATCCCTTTCCGGTGTTTTGATTGTGGATTCGATCGCACCAATTAATGCATCCACATTTAGTCCTGATTGTGCAGAGATTGGAATTACAGGCGCTTTTGCGGCATGAGTTCCTTTAACAAATTTAGTAATGTCTTGGTAATTTGCAAGTGCTTCATCATAAGAAAGCAAGTCAACTTTATTTTGGACTACTACAATTTGTTGAATTCCAAGAGTTTGAAGAGCTAAAAGATGTTCTTTTGTTTGTGGTTTAGGGACTTGCTCATTTGCAGCAACTAACAGTAATGCACCATCCATTAACGCAGAACCTGAAAGCATATTTGCCATCAGGCTTTCGTGTCCTGGACTATCAACAAAACTTACAACTCTAGATAGTTCACTTTCTTTTCCACAATTATTGCATTTTGGAGTTGTAGAATATCCTAGTGGTTCTTCACACTTTTTACATTTGTAAAAAGCTGCATCAGAATAACCAACACGTATTGTGATTCCACGTTTTAGTTCTTGGCTGTGTACACTTGTCCATGAACCAGTCAAAGCCTGAATTAGAGTGGTTTTTCCATGATCTACATGACCTGCAGTACCAATGTTAACACATGGTTGATAACCATATTTTTTAATGTACCAATCAGGAAGAGTTTCTCTCCAATGCATGAGTAAAAAAGTGAAATCGGTATATGTTAAGTTATTCTTTTTTATCTTCAGTATTTTCTTCAACTGGAGATTCAACAGGTAATTCTCCATCAAATTTACAATTTACTTGATAGATTTCTTCTGATACTGTATTTCCACGCATTAATTTTCTTTTTCTTTGTCCAACTTCTGCGTTTTGTAATCCAACTCCTTTAGAAAGCAAAACTCTCTTTCTTGCAGCACCATGAACATCGTTTCTCATTGGAACACCAGACTTGTCACTTCCTCCAGTGAGTTTTAATTTTCCTGTCAATCCTGCAATTGATGCATCAGTCTCATTTCCTAACTGTAATCCCAACAATGGATTGGCATCACTGTCTTTGAGTTCCTTTGAAACTGACTTTCCTTTAATGTCAGAGATGGTAAGCTTGAAGTTCGTCAAGTATTCCAAAAAAAAGTCGAACGACTAATTAACCTTTGGACATTATTTTTAAATCAAGATTACTAAAGATAGGCATGACAGAAGAGATCAGATGTCCAAGATGTGATAGTAAGATGGTCGACATGCAAGCATGTCATATGTTTTGTCCTAATTGTGGATCTCATTTAGATTGCTCAGATAAAGGAAATTATTGGTAATTAAATTCCCGGTCTATCAGGAATATATTCAGATGACATGTTAATTGCTTGATCTTTCATTATTTCAAGATAGGTTTCATAATCTGCTTCAAAATTACAGTGAGGACATTTTACGTTTGTAATATCATCATCTAGTATTGCAACTCTTTTACATTCAGGGCATCGTGCATCCATGTTACGTTTATACCAATTAAGATATTTAATGATAGTCAATGAATTTCTTCTAGGCGGAGTTTGTCTAGCCTGGTAAGATGTCAGCTTCCCAAGCTCAGCGCCTATGGCGCAAATGGCCTCCGTGCGCGATTCAATTAAAGGCAGTTCAAGATTACAAAATATTTTTAATTTTTTACGAATAGAATGGATAATTTTGTATTCATAATTTTTGTTTGGATGAATTTTTTTAGATAAATAATCTCTCTCTGTTTTACTTAGCACAAGATCTTAATGTATAGATAGTATTTAGATTTTGATTATAACAAAAACAAGTTTTGAAATCTAATCTTTATTCTTAAATCCTTAAATTTATACAAAATATAAATAACTATTGGGCGTTGATCCTTTTACAGGAATTGTTTTTGTCTTATGGGTTATGACAATTACATTATTTGTTGGGGGTGCCGTTGAAATTGGAATTATATCTGGCATTATTACATTCATTATTACGGTGATCTGGTGGATCTTATTTTTCATCGTGGCTAGTAAAACAAAATCTTCTTCGACAAAAGACGATAGTTCATCATCACTTGTAGGTGAGTCTGATTTACAGAATGGGATTGCCAATTTTTCATGGCGTGAAATGGAAGAACTGACTGGAAAGTTATTTGAGAAAAAAGGATATTCTGTCGAAGTAACTAAATCTACAGGAGATTTTGGAATTGATGTTTGGGCTAAAAAAGACAATATGATTACAGGAATTCAAGTAAAGAAATGGAAAAATGATGTAGGTTTTGACGATGTCACAAAGACGTTAGGTTCTAACTTGGGAAAAGCCAATAAATACATCTTAATTTCAACAATATCATTTTTTACCCCGCAGGCTTGGCAACATCAAAAACAGCATTCCCATTTGATCGAATTATGGGATACAAACAAATTCAAAAAAGAATTACGAGATAATTTTGTGAAATTACCTAATTCAAACAAACCTGTAACACCTCATCAAGATGACAAAATAGATTCCTTTGATTATGATCAAGGATTCAACATAGATGAAGTTTACAATGAACAAAATAACATTCTTCCAGAAATTGGTGAAAAATGCACAAAATGCGGTTCGCCAGTTTTTAGGAATTTCTGTGGTAGTTGCGGTAAAGAACATAAATCAAAAGAACCTAAAGCAAATTCAAAAGTTCCAAATCTGAAAGAGTCAGACAATAAAGAAATAGAAACCAACTGTAGGAATTGTAATAATGTCTCTTTTGGAAATCTTTGTAAGCATTGTGGTCGTGTTAAATAAAATTAGATTCTAAACTCTAATCCTAAATTATGATAATACCCACTCTTGAATAATGACATATACAACGGAGTGCCTTGGAATTAAAAAAGAAGAAGAAAGATGAACTGGATGGATTTGACTTTGATGAAGGCTTTAACATTGAAGATGCATTTGATCAGGAATGATAGACATACCTCCAACTAGGCAGGCACAGTGTAGGTACAAGCTCACTTAGTATATTAATTTTGCAAGTTTTCCGTGGCACTTTTGAGTTTTTTAGTTCATTCGTCCCGATCTGATTCAGATGCTAAATCATTTAGAATTGGATTTTCTAACAAACTTCTTACATCCTCATCGTTTTCATAATGCTTTACAGTTCCCATGAAATGTTCTAGAGTTACTCTTGGATGATAATCTAAATTTAGTAATTCTTTTGGTTTGTTAATTAGGCGTTTTAATTTCCTCATGGCCAATCTTGCACTTGTATATTCATTATTGCCGAATCTAGGAGGTAGATATCTGGAATCTAAATCACCGTATTGGATTTTATAACTTCTTAATGGAATACATGAAATTAGATGAATGATCGCCATTAATTTTTTTGATGGTTTGTGATGTGTATGCAATTAATTTCACTGATCATGGTTTTTTGTTTCTTGTAATAAAGATACTTGAACACAATTTTTCAAATAACTAATATGAATAAAAAAAGGATGAGATACCATTTCAGATATCTCAAATTTTCTTGCTAATCTTGAGTGTCTATGCTGTTTGTGCAGTAGAGACAGTAGAGATCGATTCATCAACCACTTTGTCAATATAGATTACAAATCTATTCTTTGGATGAATTCCGTCATTTTTTGTATATTGAGATATGTTAATTTCATATCCCAACGTTCTCAAATTAGAAGAAATTCTCTGGATTGAATTTCGCACTCTATTTGCAGAAGATGGGAAAAACATCTGAGTTGTGTTTAATCTCTCTAGTGTTGCTATATCTCTTATTTCATTGAAAAAATCATTTATCGTTTTTTCGTAGTGACCTATATTTTTCATAATTCTTTCAATCGTATGTACCAATGGATGATTTTCAATTATCTCAGTCTCTTGTTGCTCCTTAATTCTAGTAAGATCATCTACAAAGGAGAAATTGTCGTAACCTAGTACTCGAGAGATTGCTTCACCATACACTCCAAAATCAGCAAATCTTGGTTTTTTCCCCATTTCAATTCTAACTTGGTCGCGTATCTCAAATGCTCGTTGTAAAACAACCGCAATATGTCCAAAAATCCGTGGAAGTAATGCCGATAATTTTTCATTAAATTCTTCCTCAGTAATTCTTTCATCTTCTGTTGGTGCTCTCAGATTGTAAAAGATGCATCGATCAAGTAAATCTGGTCTTTCAATAGTTACTCCAATTCCATTCATGATGATCTTTCTTTTGTAGGCGATGATTATTTCCTCCTCATCACGATAGAGTTTTCTTCTAGGTTGGCCTATGCCTGTAATTGCAGTACAGAGGGTATCAGATTTTTCAACATCAATAAAAGACACGTTATCAAATGTTGCAAGATATCTCTGATCAATAGCTATAATCAAATCATTATTTGATCTAGGGAATGCAATTGCGTTTCCTCCAGACGAAGGATCGACTATCTCCTTTACTGTTCTTGAAGTGGTAGTTTTGGTTGAACCTTGCTCACCAGTAAATATCATAGCAGGTACAGGAATGTGTTCAAGAAGAAATGATATCAATTGAACCTTAAAGATTTGCTGTATTTCTGAAGGAATCCTAAGGAGTGTAACTAGATCATCTAAGGCACTATCATCTTGTGCTATTTGGAAAGCAACCTGTTCTCGTTGGTTTTGTTTTCTCTCAAATGTTGGAGTTGTCTCATCCATGTCTACTATCTCTACTGCATCGCTAGAAATTTTCAATAATTTCCAATCAGGACGACCTAGATCGTAGTATAAGGTATTTTCCACCATTGCAACTCTATTGTAGATTGTTTCTCGTGGTGAATCTGAAAGACCTTCTGTGTACAATAGAGATGATGCTTGATTAAAGTAGGAATCAGAAGGAATAAGGTTTGTACTCCTATGAAATTCAGACTTTAACCAAAGTTCGAATTTACGGGTATCTAGCTGGATTGTTTCATTATGAGCATTGCGTTGAATCAATGCATACACTCTGCTTGAATCAGCATCAGAAACTATGAGTTTTCTTATTCTAGATCGTGCAAAGTTGTAAATGCGGTTTTGAATTGGTTCTAGCTGTTTTTTTGATTTGCTCTTTTTTGGTTTTTGTTTTTTTAAATTTTTCTTATGTT
>PFRJ01000044.1 GCA_002788515.1 Nitrosopumilales archaeon CG_4_9_14_0_2_um_filter_34_16
AATTAAAAAAAGAAAAGATTGCTTTTGGGATTGGAATCAGAAAACTACTTCAAATACCAACATTAGATCTGGACGTTGAAAGTGCAGGGATGGAACATGAAGAACTAATCCCAATACCAAGAGAAAACTCAAATGCGTTACGACAAATAGACCCATTATGGGAATCAATGCAGACAAGAATAACAACTTTAGAAGAAAGGGCACTACTATCACCAGAATTCAACATTGCAAAACAAGAAATGAACATCTCCAAAGAACAGTTCTATGAAAATATTGACACGGTATTGCAAGAGTGGAGCACAGTTATTTCAAATCAAGGATCTGAAGAAAAGACAATCATACAGGTTATACTGATAGTAGACATCATAGTATTCTTTTTAGTCCTAATAGTAATCAGAAAATCATTATCACCTCTTGCATCAATCTCTCAAGCTTTATCAAAAGTAAAAGAGGGGACATACGGTGAGAAGATAGAGTATACAGGGACAGATGAAATCGGACAGCTAGTCAGCAACTTCAACACAATGTCAAACACGATTAAAGAGAAAGATGATGAAGCAAAGAAGACAGACATTGCAAAAGATGAATTTTTGGCAATGATCACTCACGAATTAAAAACACCACTAGTTCCAATTCAAGGATATTCAGATATTTTACTCAGTGAACATTTAGGAAAACTAACTGATAAACAAAGAGAAAGGATAGGAATTATCAAATCAAGTTCCGAGACACTACTGTCAATTATTTCAGATTTACTTGATGCGCAGAAATTGGACTTGGGTCAACTGAGAATGAAGATAGAAAATAAAAACATCAATGAGACAATAAACAAAGCCATTATCGCATTAAAACCAGAAGCTGAATCAAAGAATGTTGAAATTGTCTCAAACAGCAAAGACATCATGATAAACCATGATCCAGAAAGGATAAGTCAAGTTTTAACAAACTTGATGAAAAATAGCATCATTGCAATCAAACCAAATCCAGGCATAATAGAGATAACAGTAGATGACCTTCCTAAGGAAGTAAAAATCAGCATAAAGGACAACGGGGTTGGGATTCCAAAAGATAAACAATCAAACTTGTTTAAAAAATTCTATCAAGTTGATGCAACACTTACAAGAGAAAAGGGAGGCAGCGGTTTAGGATTGGCCATTTGTAAAGGAATCATAAACAATCATCATGGAAGAATTTGGGCAGAGAGTGTCCAAAACCAAGGAGCCACATTTTCATTTACAATTCCAAAAGAGGCATCCAAACGTAGAATGCCAGTGAATTCTGATTAAAGAAAACAAACTTTCAGAACTAAAATCACTCACACTCTTGAAAAAATGGATATTTCTAGACAAGATATCATGGAAGAACATGAAAAAAACAAAGAATTTTACAAAAACTGTACTAAATACTTTGAATATTTACGTAAAAAAGGTGCCACCGACTATAGCTTTGAGGATGAATATTACTTTACCATGCCTGCAATCTCAAACCATTGAATAGTAGAAGATTTACGAACCATTCAAAAATCAACAGTTGATGGATTCAGAATTACAAGATCTTGCAGACAAAACAATCACATATGCAGGCAAATCAGGTATACAGTACTGCGATGTAAGAGCAGAACAACAGGAACGAAAATCAGTGCTTTTAGAGAACAATCAGATAGAACACACAAGAACCAATAACGATAAGGGAATAGGTATCAGAATACTAAAAGACAGCATATGGGGATTCTGTTCTGTTACAAACCCTCAATCATTTGAACAGGTTAAAGATGCAATAGACAAGTCAATTAAAAATACCAAACACTATACAAAAAATGAAAAAAACAAGATCAATCTTTATCCAAGTACAGTAAATAAAAATAAAATCAATTATACAGTAACAAAAAAACCTGAACTAGAAGACATCATAAAAATCGGACTAGAATGCAACAAAATAATTTCAAGCGTTGGAAAAATTATCAAGTCAAGTGTAAATCCATGGTATACGATTAATTCAAAATATTTTGTAAATAGTGAAGGATCAGAAATTTTACAAAATTTTACAGATACAGTAGTAGAGATGATTGCAACATCTCACGAATCAGGAATAACACAATCAGTAAACATAACAGAGGGGGGAAGAGGAGGATTAGAGCAAGTCATTAAAAATGGAAAAATCTTTCATAGTGCAAAAGAAATTGCATCCAAAGCATCACAATTAACAGATGCAAAGCCGGTCAAAGAAGAGAAATCAACAGTCATCATGAATCCGGATTTTGTATCATTGCTTACACATGAAATTCTAGGGCATCCATCAGAAGCAGATAGAGTATTAGGAAAAGAGATGGCATGGGCAGGAGGTGCTTGGTGGAAAGGAAAGATTGGCAGTAGAATCGGTTCAGACATGTTAAATGTGTTTGATGATCCTACAATCAAAGAAAGTTTAGGATGGTATTATTATGATGATGAAGGAGTTGAAACTAGAAAAACAACGCTTATTGAAAATGGTATTTTAAAAAACCATTTACAAAGTAGAGAAACTGCACAAATATTCAATTCAACACCAACAGGAAACATGAGGGCAACAAATTATCGATTCATGCCATTAATTCGCATGGCATGCACATGCATAGGAAATGGAGACTGGAACGTAGATGAAATGATAAAAGAAGTCAAACATGGATACATAGTGTCAAACATGAAAATACCATCAATAGACATGAAGCGATACAATTGGAGCATATCATGCCAATACGCTCAAAAAATTGAAGATGGGGAGATTACTGATTTACTAAAAGACGTCATTGTGATGGGAACAGCTCCTGAATTCTTTGCATCAATTAATGCATGCGGGAATGATTTTACTGTAAGACCAATAACGAATTGTGGTAAAGGAGACCCCATGCAACCAATGATTATGGGAAACGGGGGACCAACAATAAGAGGAACTGCAACTGTAAAGAGTGTAAACTAGATGGACCAAAAATTAGAAATCATAAAACAAAACGTCGTTGAATGTACAAAATGTGATCTTTGCAAGACCAGAACCAATTCAGTTCCAGGAAAAGGGAACTTTCACTCTGACGTGATTTTTGTAGGAGAAGCGCCAGGAAAAAACGAGGATGAGAAAGGTGAGCCATTTATCGGGATTGCTGGAAAAAAACTCTCAATTGTACTAGAAGAGGCAGGCATTTCAAGAGAGGAGGTATACATTACAAATATTGTAAAATGCAGACCACCAAAAAACAGAGTTCCAACTGCAACAGAAAGAGAAACATGCCAAGATTACCTAAAACAAGAAATCTCAATTATAAAGCCAAAAATAATTTGCATATTGGGAAATACTGCATTTAATTCACTTTTAGGTGGATCAGAGATTATAAAATTTAGAGGAAAACTAGTACGAAAAGACAATCAACTGTATTTTTTAACAGTGCATCCTGCAGCAACAATTTACAATCAAGAGCTAATCAAAGTTCTAAGAGACGACATCGTAAAACTATTTGAATTAATCACAGAATTAAAAAACAACAAAGACATTCAGATAGATATTGACTATACTTCCTAGAGAATTCTATTCAAAAGACACGGTGATGGTTGCAAAAAATCTACTAGGAAAAAAACTAGTCAGAAAAATAGGAAAGACAGAGGTTGCAGGAATAATTACAGAGACTGAAGCTTATAGGCACAACGATGATCCTGCAAGTCATGCATTTAGAAAAATAACAGAGAGAAACAAAGTGATGTTTGGAAAAGTTGGAATGTCTTATGTTTATTTTACATATGGCATGCATTTTTGCTTTAATGTGACTGCACGAAGCCCAGAAACTGCGGCAGGGGCAGTGTTGATCAGAGCAATTGAGCCTGAAAAAGGAATCAAAATCATGCAAGAAAACAGATGCAGCATAAATGTAAAAAATCTTACAAATGGGCCTGCAAAACTAACACAGGCTTTGGCAATAACCAAAGATCATTATGGCGTAGACTTGACCAGAAAATCAACACTATACATTGCAGACGGAGTAAAACCAAAAAAGATTGAAGCATCACCAAGGATAGGGATTAGAGATGCTACTGAAAAATTATGGAATTTTAAAATAAAAAATTAATTTTCGTTGTTTTCATCCAAAGTCCAAGGAGCAAACTTTCCCAGTATGCGTGCCCAGTCCAATCGTAACAACAAAACAATGACGACAGTCATCATCACTCCAAAAAGGATCATTCCAAGGTAAATCGGAGTTGCATCATCTATATTTTCAAGAAATGGTTCAACTAGGGACAGTCCAAGATAGTGTGAGATAAAGACAATAGAATAACTAAGAACGATTTTTCCAGCAAGAGTTGCAATGAAAAATCTTTTTGGATTGTACCTTGCCAATCCCAGTGGGACATACACTAAATCGTCAGGTATCGGGGTTGCTGCTGCAAAAAATGCAGCTGCGGCACCATATCGTTTGACTAGTCTCTCAAAAGGACGCATTCTTTTTCTAGTTTTTTCATTAATTATTTTCCGTCCACCATAACTAATATAGAAAATAATTTGCTTTGCCACAGTAGCTGTCACTGCAGATAGCAATGCCAAAATATGTAAATCAAAATGATCACCTACTGACATCGTAGCTAAAAGTAAAAATCCAGGTAATGGAACAAATGGTATTAGTGAGCCGAAAAAATTAACTAATGATAAGCTAAGATAGCCTACTTCAGGTGCAAACGGAAACAGATCAACAAAATCCACAAACAAAACTGTTTTCAGGCATTATTTAATTAAATCTAGGATGAAAAATTACAATTCATTAAAATATCATCTTTTTAGAACTCTATTAAATGGTAAAAAGAGATTTTGAGAAGATATGCGACGCTATCATCGGAATTAGCCCATACATCAGATTTGTAGGCGTGATAGGAGAAAGTGGGAATTTGTTAGCGCACAAGAGGAGGCCGGATTTGGAGCCACTCCTAAATGCTAAAGACACACAGTACCAGTTCTCACATATTGCCATAAAGACGGATTTGGAAGGATTTTTTGATAAGAATCTAGGAGAGATAGAATTTGTTTGGGAAGAGAGAAAGAAAGTTCAGACCATCTCTTTTGCAATAGAGAAAGTAAGAGTTTGGATATCTATTGATAAAAAAGTAATCAGATCAGAAGTGTTAAGAATTATAGATTCATGTCTGCCAATAGTAAAGAAATATTCTTAACACATTGAATTGCCCATATTGTGAAATTGATTTGGATTCACTTAGTATGACAGACGGATTAAAGCACATACTGGAACATAAAAAGAAAATGCAAAAATAATTTATTTAATTGCTTTTTTACTAAAAAATATGAAAGTGGATGATGAGATCCAAAAGTTAATCGATGAAATCAGTTTTAGGAAATCAAATGCGAAAAATTATGAAGTGATGAAAGCTGAAGATATTAGTAAAGAGTTCAAAGAAATAATGAGGTTTGAGCAAGAGTCATTTAAGAAGATAGAAGAGTTTGAGAGAACATGTAAGAATCAGGATTTTGTAGAATATGCAAAAATGATTTGCAGAAACACAACAGGCAGGGAAATTGCACAGATACAGGAAATTTATTTAAAAAAAATCGATGAAGAGTATCTCAATTCAAAATAGCATCATTTATCATACAACCAACATCTAACATAACCTGATTCGGTTTTAAATTTAGGAGGAAGTGTTTTGCATTTCTCAATTGCCAGTGGACATCTTTCGATAAATCTGCATTCTGTTGGAGCGTCAAGCAAACTTGGCGGAATTCCCTTGATATATTTTGGAGGAGTTCCGTTTAGTCTTGGAATGGATTCCAACAGTCCTTGAGTGTATGGATGTTTTGGGTTTTTGTATATCTGTTCAGAGGAACCAAACTCTACCATTTCTCCGCCATACATGATACCAATTTTATCTGCAATTTCAGACAGTACTGCCAAATCATGCGTGATGAGCATAAAAGACATGCCTTCTTTTTTTAGAGATTTTAGCAAATTTACAATTTGGGCTTGAGTCAAAACATCAAGTGCGGTGGTAGGCTCATCTGCAATTACAAATTTTGGTTTTAATAGCAATGCCATTGCGATGATTACTCTTTGTTTCATGCCGCCGCTTAGTTCGTGAGGATATTTTTTCAGGATAGTCTCATCAAGCCTTACAGAATGAACTGCATCAAGAATTGTTTTTTTAAAATCACCTTCAAAGCCATGTTGTTTTAGGATTTCAAGAAATTGTTCGTTTATTGTAAATACAGGATCCAGAGCATTCATCGCACCCTGAAAGATCATTGAGACTTTTTTCCATCTGTATTTTGCATCAAATTCAGATTCATCCATATCCAAAATAGATTCACCATCAAACGTGATTTTTCCTTCAGATGTTCCACCGGAAAGCATTCGAATCAAGGATAGTCCCAAGGTGCTTTTCCCACATGCACTCTCACCTGCAATTCCAATTGATTCACCATGTTGCAACTCAAAATCAACATCATCGACTGCATATACTGGCCCCTTTGATGAGGAATATTTTGAGGATAGTCCGTTAACAATTAGAAAGGTCATGACTCTATTAGATCCAAGCTAGAATTTTTGTTTTGCACTAAGGGATATAAACAACAGTGTCAGAATTAAAAAATCGATTCAAATGAAATTACCAATTTGTAGCTTTGATGCAAAAAATGCAATACTTTGTCCTCAATGTGAAAGCAAAGTAGAATCAGGTGAATTGACCAAAGCAGACATAGAAGCATCGATGAATCTTGCAAATATTGCAAAATCAAACAAAGAAATTGAAAATTTTTCGCTATATTCATGCAGGGAGTTTGACGGGAATTTTGTGTTATCTCTAGCAAAAGAAGACATTAGAGTGATAAGACAGAGTCGTACTCTGTATAGAACTTTACAGAACAAATTCAAGGGCAAGATTTGGCTAGTTGAGGATGACGAAACAGACAAGCGATTCATAGAAGATTTGTTATTTCCAACCAAAATTCTATCAATTAACGCAGTGTGGGCACCAGGAGGCGTTCAGAAAACCAAAGCAATAGTTTCTGGAAAATGGACTCCTAAATTCCCAATAGATACAAAAAAAGTTATTCAGATTGTAAAAAACGCCCGAAACCTTGACATTGAGATAGAATTTGAGGATAAAAGATAAGACATGGTTTTTGTGAAAACTCACGACATTTCAGAGTTAAACTCAGAATTAATTGGAAAAGAGGTGGTATTGGGAGGATGGATTGAAGATCTTAGAAAATTAGGAAAAATGTCATTTATTACACTACGAGATGTGTCAGGAATTTCCCAGGTAATAGTAAAGGGGGAACTCAACGACAATCTTGGAGAAATTAACCGTCAGAGCGTAGTAAGTATCAGAGGCATTGTTCAAGAAACAAAAGCTCGGGATTTTGCATTTGAAATTAAAGCTGAAGAGATAGAAGTGTTGGGAAAAGCAATTCATCCATTGCCAGTAGATCCTATCGGTAGACTGGAAAGCAACATCGATACGAGATTGAATCACCGTGCACTAGATATGCGAAATCAAAAAACAGCTTCAATTTTCAAGTTACGTCATCATGTATTACAGATACTAAGAAAAACTCTATCTGGAAAAAAATTCATAGAAATAACAACACCAAAAATCATAGGCAGTGCAAGCGAGGGGGGAGCAGATTTATTTTCATTAGACTATTTTGGAAAAACAGCGTATCTTGCACAAAGCCCGCAACTATACAA
>PFRJ01000136.1 GCA_002788515.1 Nitrosopumilales archaeon CG_4_9_14_0_2_um_filter_34_16
GAAAAATATTGAATAAAACATCATCTCGAATGTTTACCGGTTTCAAATACATTTACCTAATTGCTTTTTTTGCATTACTTTCAGGCTTTTTTTATCCATTTATCACACACACAGGTTTTGATGGAGTGATAAGTGGTGTTTTAATATTATTTGTAGGTCTTGCAGGTGGTGTTTTGTTATACAAATCTGCAACATCTGAAAGTAAAAGAGCGTTGTTTCTAGGGGGAGGATTTGTTTTGATGGCTATTTCATTATACTATATCTTCCAATTTACTGGAAGAACCTAAACATCAAAGTAGAGATAAAATTCATGTGGATGTGGTCTTATAGCTATTTCACGTTGATCTCTTCTTTCTAATTCTATAATTTTATCAATTACATCATTATCAAAAATTGTATTGAGGAATTTTCTATCACTCTCTAATTCATCTAATGCTTCACCGAGACTTTTTGGAAGAACCCCAATTCCTCTTTTAGCTCTATCTGATTTAGTCATCTTGAAAATATCATCTCGAACCTGTTCCCCAGGATCCATCTTCTTTTTGATTCCATCCATTCCAGCTGCAGTTACTGCAGAAAACACAAGATATGGATTTGAAGAAGGATCAGGAACTCTAAATTCAAGTCTTTTTAGATGTGAATATTGTTGTCCTGTAAGGTGTTTTGGAACTCTTACTATGGCAGAACGATTACCAGAACTCCATGCAATGTATGCTGGTGCTTCATATCCAGGTACCAATCTATGATATGAATTAGTAGTAGGATTACAAATTGCTGATAATGCTTTTGCATGATTAATAATTCCACCACAAAAATATCTTCCAATCTGACTCAATTCAATTTCATCATCTGGGTCAAAAAATGCATTTTCCTTTCCTTTCCATAAACTAACATTGACATGCATTCCAGAACCTGCATCCATCGCAATTGGTTTTGGCATCATTGTTGCAACTTTTCCATATTTTTGTGCAACATTTTTAATTACATACTTGTATGATTGTGCAGCATCTGCAGCATTTGTCATTAAATCATATTTGATATCAATTTCACATTGTCCTGCGGTTGCAACTTCATGATGATGATTATCACATAAGATTCCAAAATTTTGACTAAGAATATTCACACATTCATTTCTATATGGTGTAAGAGTGTCTGATGGTGTACTAGGATAATATCCTTCTTGTAATCCCATTGGGTATCCATCTCCTGACTGATTCCATGGAGCTTCTTTTGATTCAATTGAATAAGATTGTCCCTTGTATGGCGTTAAAACATCCCAATGCACTTTATCAAAAACAAAGAATTCAACTTCTGGTCCCCATGTACTAAAATCAAACCCCTGAGTTTTGATATATTCTTCTGCTTTTTGAGAAATGCCTCTAGGATCTCTGTTTAATCTTCCTCTATTTTCTCCCCAATAGATATCACAAAGAAGTCTTGCCGTTTTATTTTCAGTCATCCAAGGAATTATGGCAAAAGTATTTGGATCTGGCTTTAGGAGTAGATCTGAGTCATCAATAGTTGTAAAACCAACAATTGATGAACCATCTAATTTAGGTAATCCATCTCGCATTTGTTCAGGTGTGAAAGTGTTTGCTGAAATTGTAGTATGGTGAAAATGACCTGTAAGGCCGGTAAACTGTAGATCGATAAACTGAATACCCTCATGTTGAATTCTAGCGAAAACTTCATCTGGTGAATACGTTACTTGGATTGCTTTTCCATGACTAACTTTATAGGGCAATTTTATACTTCAATCAAACACAAATACATCAGCCATTTAAGGATTAGGTAAGAAATGTCAGAAACAAATCCAATTGATATCAACTCTTTACATCATATAGTTTTACGCGAAACTGAAAATGATTCTCTTTTAGAAATTGATCCCAACTTTTACAGAAGTCTTTCTGATTTTATTGGAAATTTACGAAAACAAGAATTTGATGGTATAGAAAATAAAATAAAAAATACTATGATAGAAATGGTTACAGAACTAACATCATTGTTAATACAAATTAGATTAGATAAAATCTCAAAATCTACTGATTTAGAGATTAGCCATCTATTAGATGAAGAAAAATTTATTCTAGATTCACAAGAAGATCAAAAAGAAAGAACAGAAATGATTCTTTCTGCAACAGTTAATGGAAAATCTAAATTCCTTGAATCATTAGCTCAGAATCATAAAACCAAGAAAATTGTAATACGATTTCTTAATGAAGTAGATGAAATTATTGGTGTTGATCTTGAAAAATACGGTCCTTTCAAAACTGAAGATATAGCTACAATTCCATATGAAAATGCTCAGGCATTAATTGCTAAAAACATTGCAACTAAGGTTCATTGGGAAGATTAGATAGAAATTATACCCTTTATCGTAATACTATATGTCTCACACAGGTGTTGAAGTATTTGATTTTCTATTTTATACTATTTATCCTGTAATTGGAATTTTTGTTATAGAAGTTGTAAGTAGATTAGTAAAAGCACCAAAATGGATAAAATTATGGACACAAGCAATCATGTCTATTGGCTTTGGAATCTATTATTGGTTCATTTTACCCGCACCTCAAAATTTTCCATTAACTGCTATGGTAATGTTTGCACTTGCAATTGCTCTTATTTATCAAGGAAGACGTGCAAAAATTTCTCCTGATAAAAGCCCTTATTGATTTTAAAATCTTCCAAAAATTCTTTTCAAAATATTTGGTCTATTACGTCCACCATCTCTGATAACTTTTTTTTCACCAAATCTTTTAGCTCTAATCTGATTTAATTTTACACATCTATGTTCTTCTGGAAGTCTATGTTCTGCACAGAATGGATCTTTACAATAATTGCATTGAAATGGTAAATCCGTTAAATCTCCACAATATGCACATTTTTCTGATTGCATAATCTAATCAGTTGTTTTTCTTTTAATAAAGGTGTTAATATCAATCCAGAAATTTTTACTGTCTAAACATTTTTACGATGTCAAAATCAAGTTTGTGTAAGAGATTTAATGATTAAAGATAAAATTGTAATAATAACTGGTGCTAGTAGTGGTATAGGATTTGCCACCGCTTTGGCATTATCCAAAGCAGGTGCAAAAGTTGCTATCGGTGCTAGAAGAGTTGACAAATTAGAAGAGCTTGCTAAAAAAATTTCATCAGACGGTGGAGAAGTATTCTATCAAAAATTAGATGTAACACAAAGATCAGAATGTGATAATTTTGCTAAAGCAGTGTTAGAGAAATGGGGTTCTATTGACATTCTTGTAAATAATGCAGGTTTAATGCCTCTAAGTTTCTTCAAAAACCTCAAAGTTGATGAATGGGATAGAATGATCGATGTAAACATCAAAGGCGTTTTGTATTCTACAAGCTCTGTAATTTCTCATATGAAAGAAAAAAAATCTGGCCATATTGTAAATCTCTCATCAGTAGCTGGAAGAATTGTTTTTCCTGCTGGTAGTGTTTATTGTGCAACAAAGCATGCTGTTGCGGCTTTTAGTGAAGGATTAAGACAAGAATTCAGTGTTCGTTCAAACATTAGAGTAACTAGTATTGAACCTGGCGTTGTTGCAACTGAACTCAATAATACAATCACTGATGAATCTTTACAAGGTTTCATTGAAAATACAAAAAAAATGGAAGCTTTACAAGCTGAAGATATTGCCAATGCAATTCTATATGCAGTTGATTCACCATCACATGTCAACGTAAATGAAATTCTGATACGACCTACAACCCAAGAACGTTAAGTTGACAAAAATACCACACGTTGTAATTTTGGGAGGAGGTTTTGGTGGACTTTCTGCAGCCAATGAACTAAGAAACTCATTATCTTCATCTCAAATAAAAATCACTGTTATTGACAAAAAAGATTGGTTTATGGTAGGATTTGCAAAACTATGGATCATTAATGGAACTCGTACTTTTGAAAACTCAATTGGTTCATTAAATGAATTACAAAAGAAAGAAATTGATTTCATTAAAGATGAAATCATGACAATTAATCTAGAAAACAAGAACATTGAAACCAAATCTCAAAACATTTCATTTGATTTCTTGATTATTTCTATGGGTGCAATATTAGCTCCTCAAAAAATATCTGGATTAGAAGAAAATGGATTTAATTTGTATGATCATAATCAACTCTCAGAAATTCATGATAGACTTGGTAATATGAAATCTGGAAAAATTGCTATAGTAATTATGGGCATGCCTTACAAATGTCCACCTGCTCCATTTGAAGCTAGTTTATTGATAGATTCTATGCTTAGAAAACTAGGAGTACGTGATTCTATACAAATTGACTTTTACAGTCCAGCTCCTACTACATTACCTGCAGCAGGCACTGAAGTAAGTAAACAAATCCTTGAAATTATAAGTTCTGAGAAGATCATCTTTCATAATTTATCTAAAATAAAATCTGTAGAACATAAAAAATTAATTTTTGAAAACAGTGAAGCTGATTTTGATTTACTTTTGGCTGTTCCACCACACATTGCTCCTAAAGTAATTTATGATTCTGGATTAGCTAAAGAACCTGGATTTATTCCAATAGATCGAGATTGTAAGACTCCTTTTGAAAATGTGTTTGCTGTAGGTGATGTCACTAACTTAGTAGTCACAGAAAATATGGCAGTACCAAAAGCGGGAATTTTTGCAGAGGGAGAAGGCATTACGGTTGCTCGAAATATCATCTCAAAAATTCAATCTAAAGAAGAATCTATTCTATTTGATGGTAAAGGTGGTTGTTTCATCGAATCAGGCAGGAATACCGCATCTGTTATTGAAGTTGATATGTTTTCAAATCCTCAACCATCTACAAATATCACAGAAGCAACCGCTGACAATCTTTCTAAAAAACTAGAATTTGAAAAAGAAAGATTGTCAAAATGGTTATGATTTATTTTCTATATCTTTGCTTTTTGTAAGATGTTCTAAAATAGCTCTAACTTCAACATCCAAATTTTGAGTATCTTTTGCTAAATTCAATTTTTCAGGAATACTGTTTTTAAAATCTTCATCTTGCATCTCTATGCTTCTTCTATGAACACAATCAAGATGATCTTGATCAGTGGCAGAAATTTTATGGCAAATATTACACATTTTCATAAATTATACTAATCAATACGACGATTTAATAATTTCATTTCATGCTTCTGAAGCGAGGGATTGTAGTCTAGCTTGGTATGATACTAGCCTGGGGGGCTAGTGGTCGCAGGTTCAAATCCTGCCAATCCCATTACTATTTAGTGACTCAAATAGTCCCATCACCTAATACAGATATGATAGAGTTAGAAAACGTTGGAGAAAACGTCTATGATAACTTTTTAGATTCTATGAGAAGCTCAGAAACAAAGCGAATGTATGTTAGAAATTTAAGAAGATTTCTAAACCTAATTCCAAATAATATATTTGAAGAATACCTTGGTAATTCACCAAAATCAAGAGAAATAGAAGATTTATCAACATCATTTACAAAACTTGCAAAAAAAGACATCAATGCAACAAAACAAATTGTAAAATCTTATGTTAAAGAAATTAAAAAAGAAGTTGAAGAAGGAAAAATTAGTCCAAATACAGTAAAAAATCGAATTAAACCAATTCAAATCTTATAGGATCAGAATCTAAACTTGATAAGTAGTAGATCACTAAAAATATCACAAAAATCATCAAAAACTATGAAAACACAATGTAGTGATGATTCTAAAAAAATTATCACAGATAGCCTAGCTTTTAATATTTTTCATAATAAAGACGCATTTAGAGAAAAAACAGACGGAAAACATATTTCTATTACATTATTTGATGATCCAAAACATCTGAAAGAAATCACTCTAAAATTACTTCAAACTTACATTAAACAATCCAACACAAAATCTGTAATTGGTTTAACTGAAACTGATCCTTCTTTAACTATTTTTGCAACTCAAGCCAGTTTTATTAAAGAAATTCCCTACTATAATTATGATCTAGAAAATGATGCAGGTGCATTTAGTCAGTTCATCAGACCTGAAATTGTTCCATGTACTCTGATCATCCCTTATTCAATTAATGAAATTCATATTTTAGAGATAGTTGATAGATTCTCTCAACAAAAAGTTCCAATTTCTCAAGTAATTTCAATGGTTGATGAAAATCCATCAAAAACCACCTTTTCTGACAAAGATTTTGATTTTGTCTCAGTTTGTGATTGGATTTCATTGAAAAATAGAATTACTAAATTCAATAATATTACTAGTGAGAAAATGAATGAAATATTGTCTAATTTCGGCTAAAATTCAATTTTTGTGAAGATTTCACTCTTTTGAGTCAATTAGGTGTGACATTAAACACTTAACCCATACAGGATCCTAGAGTTTGTGAAAATGGGGCTGCATTTATACCAAAATGATGATTTTAGCCAAATTTCAGAAATGATAATTAATATGATTTATTTAACTGAGTGGAGGCCATTTAGCTCATGATGCTACAATCTTCTATTATTGAAACATACAAAGCCAGATTAGAAGAATTAATTGTAGAAACTGGGGCTTTTCGTTATTCACCAGATAAACCATTCCAATTAGCATCTGGAAGAGTTAGTCCATATTATTTTGATCTTAAGAAACTCAATGGACATCCAGAAGGCCTAGATACTGTTGCAAGAATATTCTATCATATTATCAAAGGAATGAAAAATGTTACATCTGTTGGAGGTCTTGAGTCTGGTTCTATTTCTATTGCTTCTGCTATTTCTCATCTAAGCTTTACCGAAAATCAAAAAGATCCAACAAATCCTCTGATAAATTCATTTTATGTAAGAAAAGAAGCCAAGAAATATGGTTCTGGAAAACAAATTGAAGGAAACATCAAATCTCCTGTTGTAGTAGTAGATGATGTAATTACTAGTGGAGATTCTGCAATACAAGCAGTAAATGTTGTTAAAGATCAAAAATATAATTGTGAATGTTTGATCTCTATAGTTTTTCGTGGAACCGAAGAAAATCATAGAAACATTACAAATGTAAGTAAATTTGAATATCTTTTTACAGAAAAGGAATTAGTTGAAAAATTTACAAAAGACACTCTATAACCGATCAAATTACATAGATCGCTAATTTAGAAACCTTTTTCCTAATAACCTTTAATTCATTATTTTTGTATATTATAGCATGGTCAGTGTAACTAGATCTAGAACTGGATTAACTATTGATGATGTTAAACAGGCTCTCAAATCTGAAGAAAAAATATCTAAAATTCTGGAAAATATTCTTGAACTACACTCCAAGTTAGATAAACAGCATCTCATGTTAACAAAACTGGTTTCAATGATTTCAAAAATGTATCAAGACGGAGAGATAAATAAAGACACATTCAATCGATTAGATGAGTTTCTTCACGATTGGCTAGATTCTGAATTTGATGAATCTAAAAAATAAGATTTCTTTTATGCCTATAGATGTTAATTTAACCTACAAAAACTCTTAACTTAATTTGCAAATAGGAGCACATATTGAAAAAACGAATATTAATACTGAAAAAAGTGAAAAACGACGGAAGAATTTCAAGAAAAGAATTGCTCGAAGATCCCGAAAGACATTTTTCTATCACATTATCAGTTTTAGATTTTATGAATAAAGAAATTACAAAAATTGTCACTGGACAAATCCCATCAATTAGGGAGAAAAAACTAAAAGATGTAACAAAACAAATGACTAAAAAAGATAGACAGGAATATTCAAGATGGATTAAATGGACTAAAACCCCTCCAGAGAAGCAAAGACGGTTTACAACTACAAAATTAGTTAGTATAATTTTTCAAGCAAACATGGATCTATTTCTTCATCAAAATAGATTTGAAATATTTCTCAGAGAAATGTCTCTAGTTTATTTAATAACTGAATTTGAAGAATTTTTGAAAGATATTGTTACTGCAGCAATAATAATTGAACCAAAAATTCTTAAAAAAAGTGGAAAATCTATTGATTTTCACGAAATATTGTCTACAAAAGATAGAGACACTCTAATTGACGTAATGCGAGAAAAAGAAGTTAAAAGTTTGATCAATGGAGACATTGACGAGATTGCTGCATATCTTAAAAAACAATTCAAAATTGATTTAAGCTCTCATAAAGATTGGAACCAATTTAAAGAACGATTCTATCGTAGACATATATTAATTCACAATAGTCTGAAACCTGATAAGAAATATCGTGCTAAATCAGGATATAAGGGAAAGGAACATCAATTATCAATTACAAATTTTTATCTAAAACGTTCTATAACACTTTACAAAAAATTTGCAAAGCATATTACAAACGAAATGATTAAAAAATTTAGTTAGGTTTTGATCTACCCAAATTATGCTGTTTGGTACCAAAATAATCACCAAAATAGTTTTAATCCTGCCAATCCCATTACAATTTTAAAACTTTTAGTAGTTTTTCAAAATTTTCTCGAGTTTTTTCTTGTTTGTATATCTTCAAAACATTTATGATCTGTTCTTTAGATGCATTTTTGTAAATTTTTTGAGCTTTTTTTGCAATTCCTGATCCAATGAAAAAGGCTTGTGTAATTGATGTGACGTTAGAGGGTTTTCTCTGTGTGCTAGAACTTTCAAAATCAATCAATGTGGCCTTATTTTCGCCTACAATGATATGTTTAGAAATATTACTTATTTCACCATGATCAAAACCTATTTGATCTAATCTATAACAATCTTCTAAAATATTTCTTATTGTATGTTTTAATTTTTTTGCACTACCAGATCCTTTTAGTGAATCCATCCAGTCACTAAATTTTTCTCCTTCAAGATATTCCATAACTAAGAAATTTTTACTAACATCAAAAATTTTTGGTCCAACATTTACTGAATTTACTATTTTTAACAAAACTGCTTCATTCTTCATTTCTTTTCTTTGCGAATCTGTTCTTCTAATCTTTAGAGCAATCTCTTTGTTATTTTTTTTTGCAACAACTACAACACCTACATATCCTTTTCCTAAAATCGCTAATTTTCCTAATGTAGTAGGACCTCGTAACGAAATTGATTTTATGTTTAATTCTTCTAGCTCATTAATTCTTGACTTTATTTGACGACTAGTAGCATTTGGGTATCCTAGAATTTTTGAGTAAGGCTCTTCAACAAATTTTTTAATTGAAATGAAGGAATGTTCCATTTATTGAAATCAATTCATTGGCTGCCTCTTTAATTGATTTGCTTAAATTTTTGTTTCCTATAGAAACCTTGAAACCTCGTTTTAAATCACTTTGAAGACCTTTAGGTATGCATATCTGAAGATTTTTTCTCAAAAACTGTGTCATAAAACTGACTGCATCACTTTCTTTTCTTTTTTCTAATGCAATTATTTTCCTATCATTTCCAATCCACACCAATTCTGCATTTTTTAGATTTTTAGAAATAAAACTCTTAGAATTATCATCCCTGAAAAAATCTGGTCCTTTCTTTGGGTAAATTTGGCTAATTTTTATAGATTCTAGGAAGAAAAAAAGATAAACTTCTTTTTGTTGATCTGTATATGGTTTACTTCTAAGTACTGTAAACCCACCTAATTCTAACTGTGTAGACAATGTAGTAGTTGTTCTTTTAATCTGCCCCCAAATTATGTCCGGACTCCTAATCTTGAAATCAAATTTAACCACTAACAAATTATTCCAATATTTTTTTGATATTCTTGATTTTTTATTCTTAAAAAATTCTAACGTTGCTCTTTCTTTAAATGCTCTAGAAATAAGAATAAATTTTCCAATATTCTCATCAGAGATAGCAGCAGCTAAATTTCTATTACTATCAATTGGATCTATGACCACTATTGACGTTTCAAATTTTTTTGAAGTTTTTCCAATAACTTGATTTTCACTAATTTTTGATATTGATTTAATTAGATTTTCAAAACTTCCAAACTGTAATATTAAAACTTCTGAAATATATCCACTGAATCCTTGCTTAGCTATTTCTGCACCATAAATTTTATTTGCCTTTAGAAATGTTTTAAGAATTCTAACTTCATTTCTCATCTTTGGCGTTAATGATTTTTCCATGAATTTAGTATGAAATGGAGATCTATCTGCAGCACTTTTCCATTCTCCACTTTTTACATCATAAAATGGTACAACGTTAATCTTGGTATTCTTAATTTTAGCCTCAACATATGGATGCTGAGAATATCTCACATACGGAAAATATTCTTTTAACGAATTAAAACCAATTTTTTTAGAAATTTTTTCAAATTTGTCTTCTGATACAGTCTTTTTGAATCGAATAAAAATATCGATATCTGCATCTTTTGATAACCAAGTATTTTTTGCAAATGAACCTCCAAACTCTAATCCTATAACTTCTGGATATTTTTTAATTTCTTTGGAAACTAAACTATATGCTAACTCTGCAATTTGTTTTTTTGATTGTTCTACTGTTTTGTCTGGAGTAACCATTTTGGAAACTTTAGAAATTATTTGTTTCATTTTTTTGCTTGTATCTCCATCAAATCTGAATAAATTGATCCTCTTGATGTAAGTTCACTTTTTTTCAATTTTATGCTAGATATCGTTTGTGTTCCAAATGTCTCTTCTTCGTGATTTTCCAATTCTTTAGTTATATCTCCAATCTTCTTTTTAATTCTAAATACTGTGATATGAGGTTTGAATGGGTTATCTGGAAAAAATCCTAGTGGTTCTAACACTTTTTGCACTTTTTTGGATAATTCAATTAGCATATTTCCTCCATTTTCATCTGTTCCAATCCAAATTACTCGTGGGAATTTGGGTTTTGGAAATGCACCAACCCCCTTTAAAATAACACTAAAACTTGAAAATTCAATTGTATGAAGAGCCTGTATGATTCTATGCATGATCTGCTCCGAAATCTCTCCTAAAAACTGTAGTGTAAAATGAAAATTTTTTGCATTCACAGGCTTTGCGTCAATATTGATTTTTTTTTGAAATTCTTTTATTGAATTTATTATATGATTTTCTGATATTTCAATTGCCACAAAAACACGCATCATAACATTTTCAAAAGTATGGTTATAATTATTTCCGTTAGCTTCATAGACAAGCCTTTTTTTTGATATGTGTTGGCAAAACTAATTGTATGTCTGACTGGAATGCCTGGTGCTGGTAAATCTACTATAGCAGATGGATTAGAGTCTAAAGGATATGAAATTATCAATATGGGTAATGCTGTAAGAGATGAAGCAAAAAAAAGAAATTTAGAATCAACTCGGGATAATCTTGGGAAACTAATGCTTGAACTTAGAGAAAAAAATGGTCCTGGAGCGATAGTAGAACTTGTTAAACCACAAATAGAATCTTCAACATCAGATGTAATCCTAATAGACGGAGTAAGATCAAATGATGAGATTAAGGTTCTCCGAAAATTTGGTACTGTAAAATTATTAGCAATTCACGCATCCACTGATACTAGATTTAATTTTTTACAAAAACGAGGCAGAACAGATGATCCACAAACTAAAGAACATTTTGAAGAAAGAGATAATCGTGAATTAGGTGTTGGTATCAGTAATTCAATTGCGTTATCTGATTATGCAATATCAAATGTTGGTCTAACAAAAGATGAACTGATTGAAACAGCTTATAAAATTATTCAAAGTTGGATATAATGAGACTTCCAAACATCAACTGTAAAATTGATATGTTTTGCCCAATAAATTCTTCAGAAGATCCAGAAAAAGTAAAACAATCTGTTGCAAATATCTTCCCATATTCAATAATAAAAATTGAAAATTTTTCAATCCATGCTCAATCAAAAGAATTGAGATCTTTGGAAAAAATTTATGAAATCATTCATAAAAATAAATCCCAAAAAATCTACATTCGTCATTTAGAAAATAATCTAGAAAATGATTTCACTTGGTTTCTTTTAAATAAACAAGCAGCCTTTGTTGATAATATTGCTATTTGTGATGAACCCGAAGAGTCACCATTAGGACCAATTAAAGTAACTCTGACTTCATCAAATATTGATGCA
Source organism: Nitrosopumilales archaeon CG_4_9_14_0_2_um_filter_34_16 (assembly GCA_002788515.1). Taxonomy (GTDB): domain Archaea; phylum Thermoproteota; class Nitrososphaeria; order Nitrososphaerales; family Nitrosopumilaceae; genus Nitrosopumilus. The sequence goes on from PFRJ01000136.1 coordinate 11,986, forward strand.
ATAATTGATTGGATAGATTTTGCAAATTGATAAAAACAGCTTAAGAAAATTCACTCCTTTTTGATTATTTTTTTTAGTTTGAATCTAAAATCTAATTTTTTATAATATTAGCAAATGTTTATTAAATTAGGCATAATCGCTGGTATTGTTATCTTAGGAGGCATGATATTCTCTAGTGAAATTGGCAACTTATTTCCAACAACTTCTGCATCTGTATTTGATTCTCTAAAAAATGATGTAACTAATTTTGGTACCAAAGCCTCAGATTCTGTAGAACAACGAATTGATTCATCAATTAACCAAATTGTGGATAAAACTAATAATTCTATCACAAATGAAATAAGTAATGTTGGGGATAAGGTAGCTAACGACATATCTGAAGTAAAAGAATCGTCACAAAAATCTATCAGTGAAGAATTATCAAATTTTAATCCCATTGAATCTATAAAAAATATCTTTACAGATCGTTCAAGTTCACAATCTTCTAGTATTACATCATCAAATTCACAACAATCTAATACAATTTCCTCTCAAAGCAAATCAAAAATAATTCCTGAGACACTTTCTTTATCTACAAAACAACACTCTAATAACATCCTTCTTCAATATGATGATACTAGTGGACAAACAAAAAATGTTAGTGTAGTTATTAGAACAACAGATAAAGAAATTTTTTCTGGAGTGTTTTTTACTTCCAAATTTGAAACTATAGTTAATGATGCAATTGGAATTCCATATTATGTAGATATGGTTGTTGAACATGAAGTTTATGGCACTGTTACCTCATCTGTATTTAATCCTGGTGATTCTTCTGATACAAAAATTAATGGTATATTTTCTCAACCTTAATTATGATTTTTTTTAAATAATGACACAAATTTTGGTAAAGCTACTGCACTTGTATCTTTAATTACTAAATCCATATCATCTGATATATCTGTATTTTCTGGATTGATTTCTATCAAAATAGAATTATTTTGTTTTGCATAGATAGGAAGTGTATTAGCTGGAGATACAACAAGTGAGGTACCTACAACTATCATCAAGTCACATTGACTTGCAAAAACTATAGCATTTTGCCATACATCTTGAGGTAATGCCTCTCCAAACCAAACTACATCCGGTCTGAGCACATTTCCACACTTACATAATGGCGGTAAGTTGGAAATCTCTGTCAATATCTCTTCTTTATAATCACAAACTGAACACTTGATCTTTACAATACTTCCATGTAGTTCCAACACTTTTGAACTACCTGCTTTTTGATGAAGCCCATCAATATTCTGTGTCAAAACTGTAACTTGAGCATATTTTTCAAGTTCGGCTATTGCTTTATGACCCTGATTAGGTTGTGCTTGAAAAATATTCCTTCTTCTTTCATTATACCATTCCCATACTAATTTTGGATTATCATAAAATGCATCAATTGTTGCCAATTTCATAGCATCATGATTTCTCCATAATCCATCTTTTCCTCTAAATGTAGGTATTCCACTTTCTTGTGATATTCCTGCACCTGTTACAGCAACAATTTTGTTAATATTCTTAATTTGATCTTTAATTGACTCAAACATTTTATTTTATTTCTATTTCTAAAAGATCTTTGGCAGTTATTACAGAATCGTGAATTTTTTGTGCTTCTTGTAAATGTCCAATTTCATCTTTGTATCTAGCTGAAAAATGTGTTAAAATTAAATTTTTTACTTTGGCATTTTTCCCCAATGTTGCAGCTTGTTTTGCAGTAGAGTGACATGTATCTTGTGCTTTCTGTTTCTCTTCATCCAAAAATGTAGAATCAAATACAAGATAATCACAATTCTCAAAAAATTTTTCCAATTCTTTTGTGGGCATTGTATCTCCTGATATCCCTATTTTTTTACCTGGACGTTTTTCTCCTAATACTTGTTCTGGCATAATTATTTTTCCATTAATCTCAATTTCATGTCCATTTTGTAATTTATTCCACAATTCCCCTTCAGGTATTCCTAATTGTTTTGCTGTTTCAAGATTAAATCTTCCCGGCTTATCCTTTTCTTCAAATAAATATGAAAATGATGTAATTGAATGATTAGCATTACATACATGTATTGAAAATTTTTCATTTTCCAATATTTTTCCTTCCTTAATAATTGTGATCAAAACAGGAAATGACAATCCAAAATTTAATACTTTGATATTTGCTGCAATAAATTCTTCAATTCCACTTGGTCCAAAAATCTCTAAAGTTTCAGTTCTATTCTGCATTGACATTGTTTGTAATAATCCTAAAATTCCCACACAATGATCTCCATGAAGATGTGTGACAAACAATTTCATTTTCTTATTCCATCCTAAACCAGATTTCATGTAAGAAATCTGTGCAGCCTCCCCTGCATCAAACATTAAGATTTCTCCATCTCTTTCTAAACATATACATGATAAACCTCTATTCTCAGTGGGTTGAGCTGCCGATGTTCCTAAAAATACTAGTTTCATTTGATAAGGATTGTTCTTGTCAAGCTTTTATGCCTATAGATATGATATTTTTTTAATCCTGTTAGTTTTGAATTGATATCTAATTCCTTTTTGTACATTATGGCCACCTTTTTTCGTTTAGGTATTATTGAGAAAAATTTCTTTAGGATTTCTTGGGGTTTTTCTGTTGTTTTTGAAGATACTCCATAAGGTAAATCAGTAACAATTCCATCAAATTTTTCAGAGATTTTCAGTAATCCTGGAAACTCAGAGTTCAAAACCTCAGAACGATATCCATTTTCTTTAAGATTTTCTTTAGCCATCTCACACATTTTTTCATCAAAATCTAATCCTATGGCACGTATTCCCATAGATTCAGCCTCAAGAAGTGTTGTACCTGTACCGCAAAATGGATCACAAACAGTTTCTCCTTTCTTTAGCCCTATCAAATTTATCATTACTCTTGTTAACTTCCAATCTAATTCATGAGGATGTTTTTTCACTTTTTTTGGTCTAATTTGATTTTTAACACGTTTTGAAAACCCAAAAAAGTTTTCACCATTTGTAAAAATCAAATATACTGTAATATCTGGATTTTCAAAATTTACTTTTACATGAGAAAATTTTGATATCATGTCTCCCATAGAACTTTCTAATTCTGGAATATTAAATTGATTTGATGATAAGTTAACTACTCTACAAACAAATGTTTTTTCATTTTTTAAAATTCCTACATGTTCTTCATCTAAAAATAATCCAGACATTTTTCTTAATATTTGTCCTGAAATTTTTACAAATGTAGCACGTTTAGTTATTTCAGTCCAACTTGTTTTTGATTGAACTATAACTAAATTAGAAATTACTTTGATTTTTGAAAATCTATCATACATTTTTGCAATTGCTGTAATTTCATCTACTGCAAGTTCTAGATAGTCTTTGGATAATACAAAAAAACTTTCTGGCATTATTTAATTGCCTTTGCAATGGTATTTGATATATCTACGATTGATGTTTTGTTTGGAATTGTATTTGTACTAACGATTCTTGTAACTCCAGCTTTTTTAATTTTATTCTCAGCATTATTTATCAAAAGCGCATGTGTGCATGCAACATAGACTCTTTTACATTTTTGTTTCTTAAGAAACTGTGTTGCTTTTACAATGCTTCCTCCTGTACTTATCATATCATCAACTAAAATCAAATCTCTATTAGCAACTTCATCGACATTCTTTGTTTTTATCTGAACTTTGCCCGTTTTCCTGTCTCTTTTTTTCTCTAATGCTATGTATTCAGATCCAAATTCCTTTGCAAATACTTTTGCTCTTTCTTTTCCACCCTGATCTGGAGATACTACAAGAGGATTTTTCAGGTTCAATTTCTTGAAATATTGTGCTAGATCCGCAATTGCTGAAATATTTTCTGTTTTGATGCTAAAATGTTTGAAACCCAACATACTGTGAATATCCACTGCAATTATTTTTGATGCGCCTGAACCCTTGAACAATTTACCTAAAACTTTCATTGTAATTATTTCTCCTGGTAAAAATTCTCTATCTTGTCTTGCATATCCCATATATGGAATTACTGCAATTACTTCATCCGATGTTTCTTTAGCTTTTGAAATTAATGATAATGCATGTATTAGATTAGTATCGACCGGTGGACAAATTGATTGAACCACAACTGATTTTCTTTTTGATATAATTCCTGAAATTGTTATCTTGCTTTCTCCATCTGGGAAAGTTCTGATCTCTGATTTTACAAGATTTGCTTTTATCTTTTGAGATAATTTTCTTGCAAGTTCTTCTGAAGGTTTTCCTGTAATTACTGATAATTTCTTCAACAAGAAATGTGAATTAATGGGATTCTTAAGTTTTGAGAAATTTATTCTTCTGAGCTTTCACCACTAGTAATATCACCAATTCCATACTTGTCAATAACTTCCTCTCTTTGTTCATTTAACCTATTGATTTCTTCTTGCTCCCGCTTTTCATCTCCCTGATATACAGTTCTAATTGGCCATGGAATTCTAATGTCATATTTTTTGAATTCTTCATACATGATCATTCTCATCTCAGTTTTAGTTTTGAATTGTGATCCATAATTTCTTACATAAAGCCACAATGAAAAATCTAATGCTGAATCATTGAATTTGTTAAATCTGACACCAGGTTGATTAATGTCCACATGAATATCTTTATCACATCCACAACTTGGTTTATTTTTGTCTAAATATGGACATCGTAACTGTACAACTAAATGCTTCCCTTTACTATCTATGGATTCTTTCATTACACGTTTTCCAACTTTCACAAGAATTGCAGCTACTTGTTTAGGATCATTAAGATATGAAACACCTACGTCCACAATTGCAGGTACCATTTTGATTTCTTTAGTGTAGTTGATAATCTGAGCATTTACTAACTGTCTTGTGGGAATTACCGCAAATGATTCATTTAATGCATTTCGAATGTATGTTACTCTAGGCGTAATTTTGTGTACAATACCATTGTATCCTGTATCAAGCTGGATTCGTTCACCCTCTGAAAATATTTTGTCTTTTCGAATCAAAATATATGCAAAGTAATTCTGCATTGTTTCTTGTAATGCTAATCCAATTCCTATAGCTAAACCTCCTGTTGCAGTTGCAAGTACAATGAGATCTATGCCCCACCAACTTATCACACCAATTATTACTCCAACAAAAATTCCCAATGGTAAAATTTGATTAATGGACTTTGGAAGATTTTTCCTTTTTCTAATTGCATATCCTGGAGGTCTTCCACCTGGAACTATTGGATCATATCCTTCTAGTCTTTTTTCTTCTCTCCATGTATCGATTGGATAAATTTCTTCTTCTTCTTGTCCTAATCTTAATTTCTTTCCAGATTGATTATTACCAGAAAGGCATTTTTCTAAATAGTCTTCATATTTTCTTCTCTCTAATTTTTTCCATTCTTCATATGGATTTTTTACTAATTCTTCATAACTACCAATTGGTAATCCCATAGATGTTCTAAATTCTTCAAGAAATTTTTTACCTTCTTCAGTTTTTAGCTTTTCTTCAAATATTTCATCAGAAATATCTTCTGGTGTTTTTTTTGGTGGTACCCATTTGAAAAATTTGTGAAATAAATCGCCATCATCATCAAGAAAACCTCTCATGTCTTTCCAAGATTCAAAATCTTCTTTTTCAAGTTTAGATTTTTGAATCTTTGTGATAATTATTGTAATTAGTTGTGCTATCGCATATCCAATAACTAGTATGTTGATAGTATTGAGAATTTTTGAAAATGTTTCTGCAGGAGTTAAAGATGCATTATTTTTCTCAACAATGTTCGTATCTGTGGAAATCAGATTCCCAGAATTTACTAACATTTCTTCATTAAAAAGATCAAAAGATTGAATGTATACGTTCATGCTAGTTATCAAAATTATTGCAAAAACTGGCAAAACTCCAACTCTGACAAATCTTGAAAGATGAGGTCTAGTATAATTTAATTTTTGATTTTTAACCCAGTTTGTAAAGAAACGATATACGCTAACAATCCCAATAATCCCAATAATTAAAACTGCAAAAGCAATCTGTATTGCTTCAGATGAAGCAATTAATTGAAAAACATTTTGAAATTCATTTGTTTGTCCTGCAACTGCCCCAATAATTTCATTTTCTGCCATTTACCCTACCTTTGTTTTCTAGAATACAAATGTTAACATCTATTATCGTTTCTAATTGATTTTTTTATTAATTTATTATACCTAAATAATTTTGTAATATTTTACAAGTTAACCTGAAATATCATGAAAAATTGAAATTATGTATTCAGCTTGGAGTCATCATCGAGCTTTTTTGATTTTGAGAAATATTCGAAGAAGTCATTTTAATATCCTCAAAAAATCTTTGAATCTTCTCAATTCCCGCAACAATTCTTGGAGCATTATTTTTTACAAATTCTATTTTTTCAGAACTTGATTTTGGTTTATTATTGAGATAATTTTGATAAACTTTAGCCCCATCATAATCTACATAAGCAATTCTTGCACTAAAATCGCTTCTCTCCAAAACAAGACTATCACCACCTACAATTGCAGTATGATATGGGTGAACGATTAACGCCTCAGAGAGTTTTTGTGATGTGTCAATTTTAGACTTTTGTAAATCGATTGCAAATGCATTAAAATCAGCTAGAAGATAAAATGTAGCATCAGGCTTTGTAATCTTTATTCCATCAATAGCAGATAGTGCATGATAAGTATACTCTCCCATTATCTGATGAACATTTCGAGTTATATCAAAATATTCATCAATTTCTTTACTGATTTCAAATCCTGCAATAGCAGCATGTTGAATCGGAGTTGATACCGCAGTATATTCTGTTGCAAGAATTTTTTTAAATTGTTTTTTTAGATCAATTGCATGTGATGGAAAAATTACATAACCTAATCTATAACCACCTGCAGCATGAGATTTGGATAATCCATTTGTAACAAATGTACCTTCAGGATAAATTTTTCCCATACTTACAAATTTTGAAAAATTATAAGTAGTCTGCGCATAAATCTCATCAGAAATAACAGTAATATCTTGTTCTCTACACACATCTGTAATTTCTTCTAATTCTAATTCGTTGTATAGTAATCCTGTTGGATTATTAGGATTGTTTAAAATCAAAATCTTCTGTCTATCTTGTAGTCGAAGTGCTAATTTTCTTAGATCATTTGGAGAGATTTTTCTATTGGCACGAGTAGGCAACATGTGATAATTCTTTTTTAAGAATCTAATTTGTGGGAGATAACCTAACCAAGCAGGAGTTGGTAAAATAACAGTTCCGTGTAACACCTCTAATAGATTAAAAATTAATTCCTTTGTTCCAGGACCAACATAGATTCGTTCAGGGGACACATCTATTCTAAAATAATGTTTATTGTATTTTGAGATAGCATTACGTAATTCAGAAATTCCTGGAACTGGAGCATATGCTCCTTTGTCGGCATTTTTGATCAATGCTTCTTGAATTGGTTTTGGTACAGGAAACGGAGATTGTCCAAATGCAAATCCATAGAAACCAAAACTACACTCAGGATGAGAACAAGTCGAGTGAAATTCTTGCAGAAATGTGTTTAGTTTAAGATTTTCAGGCATCTCAATATCTTCAACTTGCTGATCAACTATGAATTTCAATAGTGATTGTCATTTATCCATAGTAAATAAAGACTAGAGTAAAACAATAATTATAAAAAATTAGATTTTATCAATTTAATTGAGTTCATCTAAAATATTTAGATTTTCAAGAAAGAATAATTATTTGTTCTATGACCAAATTATGTAACATTTAACAATGATGAATGAATTATTTAATGAATGAGCCATCAAATAACATCATGGGATGATTCACCATCATTAAAATCATACACTTTATCAAATTTTCGTACTCTACCACAAATTCAGAGTCTTAGTGAAGAAACCCAATTTGAGATGGAAGTTGTTGGAAATGTTTTACCATTTAAGGCAAATAACTATGTTGTAGAACAATTAATTGATTGGACTAATATTCCTAATGATCCTATGTTCATCCTGACTTTTCCTCAAAGGGAAATGCTAAAGCCAGAACATTATAACAAAATGGAAACTGCGTTAAAAAACAATTTAGACAAAAAAGAAATTACATCTGTTGCAAATGAAATTCGTTTACAACTAAATCCACATCCTGCAGGTCAAATGGAGCTTAATGTTCCAACTCTAAAAGATGGAACTAAATTATATGGAATGCAACATAAATACAAAGAAACTTGCCTCTTCTTTCCTAGTCAAAGTCAAACATGTCATGCATACTGTAGTTTTTGTTTTAGATGGCCTCAATTTGTTGGAATGGATGAAATGAAATTTGCAATGCAAGAGGGAGAACAACTTGTTCAATATGTTAAAGAACATCCAGAGATCACTGATGTTCTTTTTACAGGAGGTGATCCAATGATTATGAGAGCACAAATATTTTCAAAGTATGTTGATGCTTTAATTGACGCAAAACTTCCAAATCTCAAAACAATTAGAATTGGAACAAAGGCATTGGCATATTGGCCTTACAAATTTCTGACAGATTCTGATTCTCAAGAAATGTTAGATATTTTTAGAAAGATTACTGATAGTGGATTACATCTTGCATTCATGGCACACTTTAATCATTTGAATGAATTATCAACAAATGCTGTAAAACAAGCAATAAAGGCAGTAAGATCAACCGGTGCTCAAATTAGAACCCAATCTCCTCTTTTAGCACATATCAACGATGATGCAGAGATGTGGGCAAAAATGTGGACTAAACAGGTTCAGTTAGGATGTATTCCGTACTACATGTTTGTAGTTAGAGATACTGGTGCTCAACACTATTTTGGAATTCCACTAGTCAAAGCATATCAAATTTTTAAAAAAGCATATTCATCAGTGAGTGGATTAGCAAGAACTGTTCGTGGACCCAGTATGTCTGCAACACCAGGTAAAATTCACATTATTGGAACTGCAGATCTTAATGATCAAAAAGTGATTGTTTTGAGATTTCTGCAAGGTAGAAATCCTGACTGGGTACAAATCCCATTTTTTGCAAAATATGATGAACAAGCAATATGGTTAGATGATCTAAAACCTGCACTAACTGAGAAATTCTTCTTTGATGAGGAGATGAAAAATTTCAAAAAATTAAATCCTCTCGATGACTATCCAGAGTCCTAGAATTTCTTGAATAGTAAATAAAACATTTTTAAAATAAGATTTAGTTTTTGTAGTATTGAAATTAAAACTCTTATTTTCATCGTTATTGATAATTCCATTTTTTTCTGGAATTGCTTATGGGCACACAATTGACTCTATAGGAGAATATAGAGTTGAAATTGGTTGGATGAATGAGCCAGTTGTTTCAGGCGATACAAATGCAATTGAGTTCTATGTTAGTCCACTTATATCTGGACTAGATCTAAAAGATCAAGTTTTTAAAAACGGGATCTCAGGTTTGAATAAAACGGTAAAAATCCAACTAGTCTACAAAGATGAAAGCATTATGCTTCCTTTATCTCCTGATCACAACATTCCAGGAAAATATTATGCATTTGTAAATCCAACTATTTCTGGATTTTATCAAGCAAATATTTTAGGAATAATTGAAGACACACCAATTAGTTTATCAATGCATCCACCAAAAGTTGAAGAACGTTCTTACATTGAATTTCCCGAACCAACCGATCTTACTTTAACACAAATGATAGATGGACATACTACATTAATTGCAGATATCAATAATCTGAAAGAATCGGTAAAGAATCTAGAAGAAACACAAACAAACGATATGGGATATGTTGGTATTGGTGTAGGTATAATTGGTATTGTAATTGCAATAATTGCACTTGTAAAATCTAAAAACACCTAATACATGTGTAATAACCTACAAGTATAGGAAATATGAAAAATTAACTTTGTTGGTGTAAAGAATGGTGGAAAGTAACTATGATATTTTAGGAATAATAGAAAATTCAACTGAGAAAGAAATTCGTGATGCATTTAGACGATTAGCACTTCAATTTCATTCAGATCGTGGAGGAGAAAATGAACAATTTATCAAAATTAAACAAGCATATGATGATCTGAAAATTGGTAAAAAATATCCTGATACAGATAATCAAAAAATAAAAAATTCAAAAGTATATTCGGGTGACACTGAAGCTGATGTAAGAAGAAAAAATCAGATTTTGGGTCAGGAACTATTCAATGAAATGAAAACTGCTGAAGAATGGGCTGGAGTATTGAATAGAACTAATACTATTGGAACAAGATTATTTGGTTCAAAAACTCTTGGTGAAATTGAACTAGAAAGAAAAGCAAATGGATCATTATCTATAAAAGGAAATTTCATGGCAGGAAGTTTAACTTATGATGGTTCAATAGTGATGCAAGGAAGCATAACTAGTCCATCATGGACACAAGAATTTCAAACGAATATACATTTGACTAAAGGTGATTTTAAATTTATTGACCCATTAGAAAATAAATACAAAATTGAAAATGGTGCTAGAATAATTGTAGATAATGGTAATGTTGTTGTGGGAAATATTTATGGAAGGAAATATCGTGTTGAAGATCCAGATGGTAGAGTAGGTGTATTTCAAATTCAAGAACATCGAACTCACATTTCAGCTCTTAATGGAAAAATCATTGCAGAAAATCTTGCAAATACTGTATTACTTGAAGCAGATACAATCATTGTTCTTAATGTAGAAGATGATGTAATATTATCTGCACGTGAAATTTTATTTTACGGCGGAAAGTTAACTTATGATTCTATTATTGAATTAAAACAAGGTGGTTCAATAAGATTTTTTGAAACTTTCTCAATTCAAGGTCTTAGTGGTGATGCAATTATTAAACTTGAAAATGGAAAAAAAATTAGACTATTTGATCTCAAAACTAAAAAAATTAAAGATTTGGCTGATGAATTTGTCTCAAATAAAGAGAATTATGCCAAAGATGCTACTATGGTAGGGCATGGATTTACAATAACCTATGATATGTTAGATAATCTTTCAAAAAAACCTACTAAAAAACAAAAACAAAGTTGGGCATCAAAATTTGGATTTTAAAAAATAATTAGGTTCAAAAATCAATTTTAAGGCTTGATAATTACCATTTCTGATAAATATACCTCTTTTTTGAAAATAATTAGTGAAAAAAATAGAGGCTGTGATTAAGAGGAAAAATTTTCCTACAATCAAAACCCATTTGAATACAATTGGAACTTACATTATTGATAAACGAAATTTAGATGACAGTCATATTTATGATGAATCTCAAGGTTCTCGTGTTGGTTCTACAGGATTAAAATCAATACCTCTTGCAAAAATCGAAATGGTAGTTTATGATAAAGATGCTAGAAAAGTAGTTGAATTGATTTCCAAAAATTCTGGTTTGTCTTCACATCATGGAGGAAAAATCTTTGTCTCTGAAATGGAAGAGGTTGTAGATATGGAAACACTTGATGGACAACAAGATCTTGAAATTAGTTTTGAAGAAAAAATTAAATCAAAACAATTGCCTAAACGAAGTAGATTTGTTCCATTACAAAAATTTACTCTAAATAAACTTCAGGTGATTTATGAAGAAAATAAAGAAACACTTAGAGATGATTATAGAATAAAAACGTTTAGTGATTTTGTAAACTATTGTATTATGAAAACATTACCAACAATAGAAAAACAGCTAAAGAATACTACAATTATTTATGGAAATAATTTTGGTGATTTTTAATAATATCCGTTAAACAATGCTAATCCTACCAACGTCATTCCCACTGCTGCAAATACTAGTTTAGCAATAAAAATTTTGGATAATTTCATACAACTAAACCAACAACTAGTGGTATAACAATGATTCCTCCGATCACAATAACTTTGAGAATATCTTTAGGTTCTAATTTCTTCATCTCTTCTCTATGAAATAATTTGCTCTTACGAATTGAAACCATGATTTTAGATTGTACTATCTCCTTCATCACCTGTAGCAATATCTACTGCCCGTAAAATTTGTGAAACAAAGATCTTACCTACTCTTCCATTATCTCTGATAATTCCTATGACTTCATCTTCTTTTGAATCTGAAATTATGGCTTCTAATCTATATTTGTCATTAAATTGAGGCACAAAAATTTCACTTCCTTTTGATGCGTGAATTTCAGATCCTGGTTTCTTTCCTCTTCCTCTTACTTTGGATACTGTGAGACCACCAATACCAATTTTTTTTAATCCTTCACTAATTGCCATAACATCATTTTCTCCTAATATGACTTCTATTTTGAGCATTTAGTAGTTGTATTACAATTTACACAAATATAATTTCTGATTTTGATAATCAAATGATAATCAAATGATAATCAAATTTAGTCATTGTTATTAATTTAAAATTAAATTTTTTATCATGGTTCTGGATTCTGGAGATACAGCCTGGATGCTTGTCGCAGGTAGTCTTGTGCTATTAATGATCCCCGCATTAGGTCTCTTCGAATCCGGACTTTTAAGAAAAAAGAATGCAGCTTCAATTTTCATGCAGATCTTTTTTGGTTTAGCTCTTTTGAGTGTCATGTGGTTTGTATTCGGATTTAGCGTATCATTTGGTCCTTCTTCTATGGGACTAGTTGGAAACATGGATTGGGTATTTCTTAAAGGAGTTCCATCTGATGCACCATTGGAACAATATGCTCCGACAATTCCAGGTGTATTATTTGTCAAATTTCAATTAATGTTTGCAGCAATTACTCCACTATTGCTTACGGGAACCATTGCTGAAAGAATGAAATTTAATTCATTTATCATATTTATTTCAGCATGGTCTATGTTGATCTATTATCCTCTTGTTCATTGGGTATGGGGTGGAGGCTGGTTAGCACAATTAGGAGTTGTTGACTTTGCTGGTGGTATTGTAATTCACACTAGTGTTGGTATGGCAGCTCTAGCTGCTGCACTAGTACTTGGCAGAAGAAGAAATTATGGTCCTGCTATAATGATCCCTCACAGTATTCCGCTTGCTGTACTTGGTTCCTCATTATTGTGGTTAGGATGGTTTGGTTTCAATGCAGGAAGTGCATTATCTGCATCTGGTGGTGTTGCTGGAAACACTGTAATTGTTACTCACATGGCATCTTCAGTCTCTGCTTTAATTTGGGCTGGGCTTTCCTGGATTCGAACAGGAAAACCATCAGTTGTAGCTACAATCAATGGTGCTATTGCAGGTCTGGCTGGTATTACTCCTGCATCAGGATTTGTTAGTGTTGAGCATGCTTTTGTAATAGGTATTGCAATAGGTGTAATCTCATACTCTGGCGTGGTATTGTTCAAAGAAAAATTAAAGATAGATGATGCACTTGATGTAAGCTCTGTTCACGGAGTTGCAGGAATTGTTGGTGCTCTTGCCATAGGAATTTTTGCAAGTACTGCGATAAATCCTGGAGGAGTTGACGGATTACTCTTTGGAAATCCTGATCAACTCTGGATTCAAGCAGTAGGTGTTGCTGTTGCAGGTGCAATGGGTTTTGGTGGCACATGGATAATTTTACAAATAATTAAACATCTAATTGGAATTAGAGTTTCACCTGAAGTAGAAGATATTGGATTAGATATTAGTGAACATGCAGAATCTGCATATTCTGACGAAGAAGAATTCTTGCTGGGTATGGATGAATATACGGATGATTTACAGAAAAAAGATGAAATACTCTTCAAAAAGAAATCTCAAAGTGATAACAAATGACAGTCAATTATGATGAACTATCAAAACAAGTTCTTGATTTAGATGTCAAAATTCGATTTGCAGGTGTTGCAAATAGTAAGGGTGAGATGATTGCTGGTGGACACAAAGAAAACATCGAAAAAATCTTAGATGGCGATAATGTTAACATGTCAATTCATTATGCATTGCAAAAAAGAGAACTTTATACAAATTTAGCATATAAAATTGGTTCAGAACTATCATCAATAACAGAATATGAAAAAGTTACAATGATTAGTATTCCAATTACTTCCAATGATCTGTTTATGATTAGTACTGAACCTAGAGCAGATTATCTGAAGATTATAGATTTTGTCCGTTCTTCTATCGCTTCTCAAAAATAGTACCTAAATCAGGCACAAAATATTTGTTTTATTATAAACAATAATCTACTGTTTTTTTCTTTTAACTTCAAAAATACTATAACCGTATTTTTTCTTTATCTCAATGGAGTAAAATTGTGTAAATTCATATTCATCAAAATTTCTCAAAATTTCATATAGATTAATGCCAATCACCATGCTATTTTTTGGACAAAGTGAATTTATCTTAAAACATTTATTCACTGTAGGTCCAAAAATATCTGAAATTTTTGAAGTGGTACTCTCAGCTACTTTTACAGGACCATATGTTGCACTAATTTTATAATCTAACTCGCCTATATTTTCCGCATTGAGTTCTTTTTTTAATTCATCACGAGATTCAATCATATTTAAACAACATTCTAAGATATTTTTCATCACTTCACTGTTATTTGGATCAACATTTGGAAATCTAAACATTAAGGCATCTCCAATATTTTTTACTACTATCCCGTTATGTTTACGGACAATTTTTGCCATGAAATTAAGAAAAATTTCATACATTTTACTAACATCATCATCAGATAATCTAGATGATATTCTTGTAGAGTCTGTAACATCAATAACACCAACACAATCATTTTGTTCATGTTGCGAAAATTTCAACAAAATATCTTCTTGTTGTTTAATAACATCTTCTTTCTCTTTAATCTCAATTAATGATTCTTCTAGTTTTTGAGCCATTGAATCAAATGCAGAAGACAATTCACCAATTTCATCACCAGTAGTAATGTTAGTTCTTACTTCAAAATCCCCATTTGCAATTTTATTTGCTGCATCTTTTAATTTAAGAAGTGGTCTTGATAGAGATTTTGATATTGCAAATGCCACAATTCCCATTCCTATTGTTATTGCTATTCCTGTCTGAAATATTCTATATTGAAGAATATCTATTGGTTTTTCTACCTCTGTTTTGTCAATCTCTGCTAGTAATACTATACCTAAATCATTTGCACAATAAGATGATCCATAAATTAAAACACCTCTGTAATCCTCATAAAACCCTACAAATTCTTCTCCTTTATTGAAACATTTTTGGACAGCTAAAGTATCCGCTTTCTGTTTGAATATGGCATCCTCAATAAATCTAGATTCAGACAACATTACAGATTGATTATTTACAATGTAAACTTCTCCAGTTTCTCCTAACCCACTTCGATTTTTCAAAACATTATCAATTGATGTTGTTCGCATTTTTGAAATTATTACTCCGATTGGTTTATCTCCTCTTTTACTATCATCTGCAAAAACTGGAGATACAACAATCATCTTTTTTCCTTGCTCCGTTGGTTCAAACTCAATAAATGATTCTTTTAGTCCACGTTGAAATAACGGATCATCAAGAAAATCATTATTTACATTACTAAGAGAAAAGAAAACTTTTCCATTACTTCCAATTATTTTTATATCTTCAAACCCTATAGAAAACCCAATTAATTCTTGAAATGCTTGAATTTCAATCAAAAAGTCTCTACGATTACCCTCTTTAGATTTTTTTAATTCATTCTCGTCAATTTGATTCATTTCTGCAACTAGTAATTGAATCATAGGATCATTTGCAAGAATATTATTTTGTTCAATTCTTGATTCAAAAAGTAATCTCAGCGTATCTCCCCTTCCTGTTGATTCTCCTAACAGTTGGTCTCCAGCTCTTTCTATTAGAATTTGATCAGCATAATTAAAACTAAGAAACCCTGTTATTGAAAGAGCTACAACAGAGACAATCATTACTAAAAAAATGAGTTTTTTACCAAGATTAATTGAAATTGACATCTCTGTTCTACGTTTACTGTATACAAATATCAATTCTTCTTGAGTATGTTATGCCTATAGTCATTATATGAATTGATAATTACTTGCAATAATGAAAATGACCTCAAGTATTTAATTATCCAAATTTTATCTTTAGAATATGAAATTTCTTTTATTATCTACACTTTTTGTAATTTTAATCTCAACCTCATTCGTATATGCTGAGGAATACATTATTGATATTCCATTGGGAGCATATAATCCTGAACTAAACACACAAGCAGAAGTATGGTATGATCCTCCTCAATTGTTTGTAACTGTAGGAGATACTATAACTTGGCATAATAGTGACAAGGAAGGTCATACTGTTACAAGTGGAGAAGGTTCTGGAAGATTTGGCTGGATGAGTGATAATTTTGGAACAGCAAATGGTATTTTTGATAGTGGTCGATTCATGCCGGGTGAATCATGGTCCTACAAGTTTGAGGAATCTGGAACGTTTTCTTATTATTGTACAATTCATCCATGGATGGAAGGAATTTTAATTGTTGAAAAACAAATTCCTGATTATCCACATGATGCAACTGGTAAAAAACTAGAATTTCCTTTATTACAGTATACTCCAGATCAAAATATAGAAGTTAATCTATCGTGGGATCCACAAGTAATTAAAACACATGAAAAAATCCAATTCGTGTATCAGTTTTATGATCCACAAACAAATTCTAACCTTGCAGAAATGAAATATAATTTCATAATATTTCAAAATGGAAAAGAAATCTTTAGAGATGAAGGATTAAGTCAGATAGGAGGAGATTATAGAAATTATGTTTTTAGTGAATCTGGTTCTATCATAGTAAGAATAGAAGGAATTCATTCACCTTCAATTTTTGCTGAGGAGAGTGTCACTGTGTCTGGAAATATTCAAAATAAAGAACAACGTTCTGTTGATTTTACTACTGCAGTTTATGATAATCCAGAAAAAACATCTCATGAAATTTATCATACAAAACCAGCTCAAAGACTAACAACCTATTACGAATTAATGATATTGATCATTCTTGTTCCAGGAGTCATGTTCATTATTGCATTTCTATGGTTAAAGAAAAAACCTAAAATTAAAGATGAAAGACAGGGTGCCGTTAAAATTTAAAATAATAAAAAGAAATTAAAATTGATTGAACTAATCTAATCGATTAATTCAGTCCAACCTTTGACGAAGACTGAGTTCTTGTAGAGTGGAACTGGTTGTCCAACAGTAAAGTCCATTGGTCTCATCCAAAAGATTGCTTTTGTTGGGCATACACCGATGCATGCACCATCAGAAATACATCTTTCTGGGTAGAAAACAAATGCTTTACCTCTCTTCCAGCCTT
>PFRJ01000071.1:0-549 GCA_002788515.1 Nitrosopumilales archaeon CG_4_9_14_0_2_um_filter_34_16
TTTTCATGGAAGAAATACATCAAAAATACCCGTATGTTAGATCTAAGAATGACATCTTTTTATGCCTAAATTTTGACTTTTTACCAATTCTGACGTTATCCAAGAGCTTAAATATATTCAGAGAATCATGTTTTTCATGTCTAAATCACAACAAATCAATGTATCAAAATCTAGTGTTTCAAAAATCGCAATTCTGGCATTGACAATAATCTTTGCAGCAGGACTGTTTGTTGTTGGGTTTGATCAAGGACATATCTTTAGTCTAGTTTATGGTGAGCAAGCATTCACTGACCTTTACATTCATGAGCTTACTCACGATATGAGACATGCAGCAGGATTTCCTTGCCATTAGACAATTGATTTAAAAACAATTCTTTCCACAATCATTGTTTTAGTATCTGGCGCATTTGTTGGATTAATTCATATTCTACAATTGTAAAATTTAGTAACCTTATCTGGATAAAGCAATAGGGGTTGAAAATTATAATTTATTTGAATCTGGTGAACTTCTCTTCCTGAATTTTGGATAGATTAAGGATATAGCATATA
>PFRJ01000071.1:574-7732 GCA_002788515.1 Nitrosopumilales archaeon CG_4_9_14_0_2_um_filter_34_16
GGTGTTATTCTAGGAACTTCAGTCGGCATCTTTTTGAGATAGTGTTTTTACTCGTTAGTTATCTTCCTGAAAATCCTGATGAAGTTATCACACATATGAATTTGATAAGTGAATTCAGATTAATGTCTGTACTGGGATTTCATCTTTCTGAGTTTCCGTTGGAATTATTTTGGGACTTTTGGAACCTATTTGAATCTGAAAAAAACTATAACACATTCATAATTATTCTAACTCTATAGAATGAGAATAATGACATTTTGTTTAAATATGTGACCTATATTTCTGATATCTAATGTCTAGAAAATTAACATTACCTCAATTAAAAAAATATGATATTACTCAAAAAGTGATTGAAGCTCTAGCTGATTCTGAATCTCGTGCAATTTTATTTTCAATCATAAAAAAAGGAAATACTGCTGCAGAACTTTCAGATAAATTAAAAATTCCTCTTAGTTCTGTGTATAAAAAATTAAATGATCTTGAAGAATTGACACTAATTGAAGTTGAAAAATGGATGTTATCTGATAAGGGTAGAAAATATAAAGTCTATCGAAGTAGAATTAGTAAAGCTGACATTTCTATTAGAAAACCGGATCCTATTCTTACGTTGATTCCTAATTGAGTGATTTGATGCAAAACCCAAACATTATTCAATTATCCGAGTTTGATATTACTCAGAAAATTATTGAAACCTTGAGTAATGTATGTACTAGATCTGTATTGTTTTCAGTGAAAAATGAATCAAAAGATGCGACACAGATAGCTGATGAATTAAAAATCTCGCTTTCCACTGTTTACAAAACTTTGTCTACTTTAGAGGATCTGGCACTTGCCGAAGTTGACAGATTCATTATTTCGTCTGAAGGTAAAAAAATTAAACTTTATCGAAGCAGAATAGGCAAAGTTGAAATTACTATGGATGACATGGAACCTAGTTTAAACTTGTATTCTAACACTTCAAATCCTAAATCAAACATCTGATGTTTTAGCATTAAAAAATAATCTCTTGGCATAAGATGTAGTACGTGTGAGTCTAAATTGCCAATTTGTGTAACTGTCATGACAATTTTTTGGAACTTCTAAAATTGTCTTGAATATTGAAAAACTTTGTTGACTTTTATCTAGATGTTTATTCTAATGGTTTAGAATCATATCACAGTTCTAATATCAAACACTGTGTATGTTTTTGTGCAAAGCCTAAAAACTGTTATTTTTAGTTTAATGATTTTATCTGCAATAACTACACTTCCTTTGGCTTTTTCTGCTAATTTGGGTGATGATTGGAGTTCAATTACGAGTTCTTTATCTAATGGAGAAAAATCAGAGATTATTGAAGAATCACTATCTCATTTAGCTGACGCTCGTTCTATATATGAAAACAGCTTCAAAAATACGGCAATAGAAGTAGATGTTGAAAGTAATACTTTGATTGAAACTGCATTTGATGATATTGAAAATAATCTTGAATCTGGCGATATAGGAATGGCTTCTTTAAATCGACAAGTTGTTGATAAAACAATTTATAAAATTGCTTTTATGAAAATGGAAACAGCTGTAGACGCCTCCAATTCTATTGATTTTATCAATTGGTATTCTGTATTGGAGAAAAAATTCAAAATAACTGAAAAAGATTACGAATCAAACTTGTTGGTTGATGAAATAATTTCAGATTCTTCCGCTCTGTCTACAAATGGTTCTTTGATCCTTGATGAATTATTATCTATATTCCAACTAAAGACTATTGAAGAATTAGAAGAAGCAAGTGCTGCTTTAGAAGAAGGAGATGTAGCAAGTGCTAAAAAATTTACTTATGAGGGATTGTACTATTATCGAACTTTACACCCAGCAGTTGAGTCTAAATTAGGTGCTGATTCCGCCAATGAACTTTTACATGAAATGGAGGACGCTGTTAAAGTTACAATGAGTAACCAAACTCCTGCAGAAATGAAATCAGAAATTGAGCATATTGCTTCAGAAGTCGAATTACTTATTAGAGAATACGAAGGAGGAGACACCTCTAATGTTGGTTTGGCATTATCTGGAATTAAAGATAGATTAACTCTTGTTGAGATCGAATATCTTGATGCAGTTGCTAATGACAAAATTATCAATCAGGTAGAATATGATGAGACTGTAGTATTTTTAGAAAAAGCAACCTCGATTTTTGCTTCCGTTAAACCATATTTAATGGATTTGTCCGAATCTGATTCTTCTTCTTTGGAAAATAATTTGATGGAAATCAATTCTATTGTTTCTGCAAAAGGAAAAACTAGCGAAGTTAGTATCCTGGTTGGAAAGAGTCTAAACAACATAGCGTCTCTTGAAACTCTTGCCGGTGGTGCAGTCGAAGTTGACATCTTCCAATACTTTGATGATATTGAACGTTTGTTGACTGAAGCAAAAACGGTTTATAGAAATGGTGATTCTTCGTTAGCTTTTGATCTTGTTAGCGAGGCATATCTTGATAATTATGAATTTGTTGAAGGTCCATTAGGAGAGGTTGATCATGACTTGATGGAAAAAATTGAAAATGACATGAGAGTTGATCTTAGAAATATGATTACAAATAAAGAATCTCCAGATGTAATTGATGCACAAGTAGACAAGATTATGACGGACTTGGCTGCTGCTAAGAAAATCGTTCCAGAGTTTGGAACTATTGCTATTATGATTTTGGCAATTGCTATTATTTCTACAATTGTTTTGTCTTCAAAATCAAAACTTGGTATTTTGCCAAAACTATAGATTTTTTCTTATTCTATGGGATTAGAATCAGAACCTGCTTTAAATAATGATTTGAGAGATTTCCGATATCTTGTTAGTTTTACAGCAAAAGTATGTACGATTATTCTTTATTGGGATGATTCTATTTATGTTGATTCCAAACCCAAATGTATACTCTGAATCTATTTTTTCTGACGTTGACACATCTGTACTTTTTGTTAGTGAGTTTGTTTCTCTTTCTTTGGATTTAGTTGAAGACTCCATAATTCAAAATTCTCTTGACGATGCTAAAACAATCTCAAAAATCACAACTGAGATATTTCCTTTGCATCTACAAAATCTAAGGGCCTCTAATTCTGAAATTTCAGATGAAATTCATATATTGCTATTAGATCTTCATAATGGAATTGGTATTTTAGATAACAAAGTACTATTAAATGATATTCAAACAATTCAAAATCTAATTGAACAGTATTCTTATCAAAACCCTGATTATGGGAAATCTATTGCTTTGATGTTAACTGTTGTTGATGAACAATATCAAATAGCAATCACTGATGAAAATCAAAGTTTACACAACTTATCTGTTATTTTGGTTGATCGTTCCCATGTACTTTTTTCAAATACAAATTATAATAATCGACTAACTTTAGAAATTGATTCCTTTTTTGTAGAACTCAAAGAAAAAATTGAGAACAAAGATGATTTTCTCTCTGTTGGAACTCTGATCAACGCAATCAATCGGGATTTTGTAAGTCATGAATCTGTTGTTTATGATAAACAAAAACTCTACGATGCAATCCGTAATCTATATTCTAAAATGCTTGCAGCATTGGATGCTGGGGATTACTCAAAGGCAGAAAATTTAGCTATTGAAGCGTATCTTGAGAATTTTGAATATCTTGAACCTGATATTGAAAAAGTTGATTCTGAATTACTCTACACTTTAGAAATAGATATGAGAGAAGAATTACGTGATATGATACGTAACAATCAAGATGCAAATCGTATTAGAATATTTGTAGAAGAATCCATATTGCCTGATCTTGAAAGTGCTGAATCAAAGGTTCAAACTTTGGGTACTGATGGTCTTGTAAATGTTGTTCTGGAAAAAGAACTCAAAGCAATGGGTGATGCAACAAATGATCAAAAATCAACCGTTCGCAATGAAATTGATTTTATTCGTTCAACTCTTCAGGAAATGCTTATTCAATATGAGAATAATGATTACCATTCTGCTTATACTTCGGCACGAACTGCATATTTGGATAGTTATGAATTTGTGGAAATTCCATTAAGAGCGATTGATCCTGATTTTACTTTGGAGGTAGAATTTCAGTTTGCACAATTACGAAATCTCATTAAAGAACACGCAGATTATGATCAAGTTCAAGATGTAGCTATTGCAATAAAACGGAATTTAGATGAATCTGAACGTTTGGTTAGTGGCACTGGTACTTTAGCTCCTACAATTGCTTTTTCATCTTCTTTTGCAGTAATTTTCCGTGAAGGGCTCGAATCTGTTCTTATTCTGGGAGCTATTCTCACTTATTTGGAAGCATCTAGAAATAATCGGTTCAAAAAACATGTGTACATTGGAGTAATTGCTGCAGTTGTAGCAACAGCTGTTACATGGGTCATTGCATCATTTATCATAGATATTTCTGGTGCAAATAGGGAACTAATTGAAGCAATTGCTGCTCTATCTGCTACTGCAATGTTGTTTTATGTTAGTTTCTGGGTTTTAAATAAAATCGAACATAAAAAATGGATGGAATTTGTCAAAGCAAAAGTTTGGCAAGCAACAACCACTGGAAGTGTGATGGTATTTGTGATGTTATCTTTCTTTACAGTTTATAGAGAGGGATTTGAAACCGTTTTATTTTATCAGGCAATGTCTAGTTTTGCCAAATATATGGAAGTGTATGTTGGTTTAGGATTTATTGCTGGCTTAGGAGTTTTACTTTTGCTATATTATTTAGTAAGAAAACTTGGTAGGAAATTACCTCTTAGAGCTCTATTTGGGTTAACCATGGGAGTTGGGGCATACATGTCAATTACATTCCTTGGAAATGCAGTAAGAGAATTACAAATTTTGGATATTGTTCCATATACTAGCTTGCTTGGTGTTGTGCCTAGATTAGACATTAACCTAGCCACAATGACAGGAATTTATCCAACATTGGAGACTATACTTGCTCAGATAATCTTACTTGGAATTTATTTAGTAGCCTCGCTCTATGTCTTGGTAGTGAAACCAAGAAAGGAGAAACAATTACTTTCTATGAGAAAATCTCATGGATCTGAAAATGTCGCTTAAACGTAGAATACGAGTAGGAATTGATGTCGGTGGAACGTTTACCAAAGCGGTAGCTCTTGATGCAAAAACAGGATCTATTCTCTCAAAATCTACCGTTCCTACAACGCATTCTGCCGAAAAAGGAGTTTCCAAAGGAATCGTTCAGGCTCTTTCAAACATTTTGGAAGAATCAAAAATCAATGTTAATGATATAGAATTAATTTCTCACAGTACTACTCAGGCAATTAATGCCCTCTTGGAATCAGACACTTCTAAAGTGGGAATCCTTGCAATGGGTGTAGGTCCTTCAAAAAAAGATGTAGTCAAAAGAACTAACTTACAAGATATGTCTAATACACATCATGGAATTCATTCTTTTCATGAATTTCTAGATACATCTCATCTGATAACTGAAAAAGAAGTTGAAGAAGCAATTCTTAGATTAAAATCGCAAGGAGCTCAAGTAATAGTTGCAACTGAGGCTTTTGGTGTAGATGATCCTTCAAATGAGTTATTTGTAATGAACCGTTCTAGAAAATTTGACATTCCATCAACTGCATCTCATGAAATTTCTGGTGTTTATGGATTGGAAATTAGAACATTAACTGCAGCAGTAAATGCCAGTGTTTTACCAAAAACATTTCAAGTTGCAAATTATGTGGAAGACGCAATTAGAAAAATTGGCATAACTGCTCCATTGATGATTATGAAAGGCGATGGTGGAGTTACTAACATGGACACATTTAGAACCAAACCCATACTGACTGTTCTGTCTGGTCCTGCTGCCAGCGTTGCAGGTGCATTACTTTACTTAAAAGTCACAAATGGGATTTTTGTTGAGGTTGGTGGAACTAGTACCAACATCTGCATTATTAAAAACGGAAAACCAGAAATTCGGTATGTTACAGTAAATGAACATCCTACTTGCATTCGTTCAATGGATGTGAGAATTTTGGGCGTTGCTGGAGGCAGCATGGTGAAACTCAGTCAAAATCGTGTATCTAAAGTAGGTCCTAGAAGTGCACATATTGCAGGTTTAAAATATTCATGTTTTGCAGAGCCTGAAATTCTTAAAACTGGCAAAATAGTTTTTGTCAAGCCTAAAGAAAATGATGAAGAATACGTTGCAATACAATGTGAAAATGAAATGTTTGCAATTACAAATACGTGTGCTGCAAATGCACTTCAACTAATAGAGAAAGACGATTACTCTTATGCTAATCCAGAATCTGCAAAAATCGCATTAAAACTTCTTGGTGATTACATGAAAGTGTCATATCATGAAGTTGCAATGTCTATTATTCAAACAGCCTCTTTTGAAATTACTAAAACAATAACCAACATCATGAAAGAATTCAAACTGTCTTCTTCAACAAAAATTATTGGCGGCGGTGGCGGTGCTTCTGTTCTTGTGCCTTTTGTTGCAAAACAACTTGGACTGTCTTATGAAAAAGCTGAACACGCTGATGTCATCTCTTCCATAGGTGTTGCATCATCAATGCTTCAAGAAGAAATTGAACAGACAATGGATGATGCATCTCCTGAAAAAATTGCTCTAGTTCAAAAGAAAATTCACACTATGTTGGTAGATAAAGGTGCAATTCCAGAATCTATTGTAATTGATAGTGAATATGTTTCTGAAAAATCGTTATTACGAGTTACTGCTGTTGGAAATGTTGAATTAGACAGTGCTGATAACTCTAAAAATATCTTTACTCTAGATGATGCTAAAAAAAGAGCAAGTGAAATTATTAATCTTTCAGAAAATTTGATAGACTTGAGTTATGAGACTGATCATTATTTTGTATTCACTGGACACATCGAAGTCAAAAAATTATTTAGTAAAAAGAATCAACATCATATTTTAATTTTAGATAGATACGGCAAACTCAAATTATCTTTGAAAAACGCTAAAATCTTTCTTGGTGGAAAAATCTCAGTTCTTGAGGAATTAGATGACTTTTTGGAATCAAGACATTCTGAAATTGCCCCCAAAATATTCTTACTCAATGATTTGAAATTGGTGGATTACTCTAGCCTTACATCTTCCTCAAAGATCATAGACGCTGTAAGAGAAGAATTAGAAGTGTCTGAAAAGGCTGCAGTTTTAATAGAATTGTAGATTATGTTGTGAT
>PFRJ01000029.1 GCA_002788515.1 Nitrosopumilales archaeon CG_4_9_14_0_2_um_filter_34_16
CTTACTTGTCTCAAAGTTTAAATGGTTTTTAACAAGGTAGGTTTCTGGGCTCATGGTCCAGATCGGTTATGACGTCGCCCTTACACGGCGAAAATCCAGGGTTCAAATCCCTGTGGGCCCATTTCTGTTCCCAAAAAGGAGGGCTGGACCCAAAAATTTCAGATATTAAAATTATTTTTAAAAAAACTTTCAGAAAGCGAATCTACACGATTCAATGAAATAAAAAAAGCCATACCACTGATTAGTAATACTGTACTATCTGAAAGACTACGTGATCTTGAAGTACATGGTCTGATTACAAAAAAATTTATGCTCAAGTACCTATACATGTAGAATACAGCATAACAAAGCAAACACATGATCTTGGAAAAATTTTGAAACAGCTTGATAGTTGGGTTGTCCAATGGCGAAAAGAAAAATCCAAAAAGAAATGAGAAACAAACTATCTTGCAGTTAGATATTTTATAAATTCCAAATTCGGAAAATGTTTTTATCTCGACAAGTGTATTGTATAACCTTGTCAAATACTAGTGATGAATCTGAGATTTCAATCTGTGATATTATGAAAAACAGAACATCTGAGATAGTTAAAAAAATGGAATGCCAGCTTCCGTTAAATGTCCAACAATATTCTGATCTTTATACGGCATATCTTCACTCAATTGATGATATGTTTGGTACATGTTATATCTTACAAAAAGAGTTTTTTGACAAGTTAGGTATTTCTCAAGAGGCTTTAAGGAATTTTGACAAGTATCTAGAATCGATAAGTAAGTCATACCAAGATTGGATTGATCTGAGTTCTAAATATGGGCATGACTATGTACAGACTAGATTATCCATGATAAAATCATCTGATCAATTTATTCACATGGCAATGGGTTCGTATGCAAAAATGTTGGCAAAATTCAATGAGATGTGTGATTCAAACACAAGAAAACTTGTTAAATAACATATAGTGAAATCATTAAATGGTAAAACCAAAAATTCTTGCATTTGCAGGAAGTACTCGCACTGACTCTTTTAATAAAAAATTAATCAAAATAGCATCTATTGGAGCAAGAGAAGCAGATGCTGATGTAACTATAATTGATCTACGTGATTTTCAAATGCCAATTTATGATGGAGATTTAGAAATAAAAGATGGACTACCATCTAGTGCACGTAAATTAAAAGACATAATGCTTGCTCATCACGGATTACTTATTTCATCTCCAGAGTACAACAGTTCAATTTCTGGCGTTCTCAAAAATACCATTGATTGGGTATCACGGCAAAGTGATGGTGAATTACCATTGGCTTGTTTTAAAGATAAAGTGGCAGGACTGATGAGTGCATCACCTGGTGGATTAGGTGGACTACGAGGATTGGTTCACGTTCGTGCAATTCTTGAAAATATAGGCGTAATGGTAATTCCAAATCAAGTAGCAATATCAAAAGCCCATGAAGCTTTCAATTTGGATGGAACTATGAAAGATCAAAAACAGGAGCAACAAGTAAAAAAGATTGGTACTGACCTTGCTCAAATGTTGTTGAAAGTAAATAGCTAAAATCACGTCTATCTGCGTCCATTTTATTCTCCGAAATGGTGGTAGAGTCCCTGTGGCTATTCAGACTTGAATGGTTCAAATCCTTTTACTATTTTTCAATGATGGTTCAAACTTTAACCGATTTGATTGTAATGTTGACTGATGATAAAAAATATTCTATATGCGTAAATCTTAAATTCTGATTTTCAAAGTAAACATCATTGAATAAAGCATCCATCCTTACTGGGTTTACAATATCAATTTTGTTCTTCAGTACTATTTCAGGTTCCTTACATGCAAATGCTGTAGAATTGCCTGCTCATGTTCCTGATATTGCTAAAATCAAAGTTGGTCAATTTACACAAACTATAATTGAGACTGAAAACCTTCGTGCAGTAGTTCAGCCATTATACACAACATATGGTGATCCTACTGATTATTTGACTAATTCAGGCGGTGCACTTGATGGTGCAGGACTTTTAATTTTGACTCGTTCAGATGGAGTTTTTGGATGTACAGGAGGTCTTCTTTGGACTGGTGAACATATCCTAACTGCTGCTCATTGTGTGAGTGATGATTTTGGAAATAACGTGTTACAATCTGGAACTGTAACTTTTGAAGGTGATTTAGGAACTGAGACAATTACAATCGATGCAACTGCAACCAAAATCCACAACAAATGGAACGGTGATGTTCTTAAAGGAAATGATGTAGCAGTTTTGAAATTAGCTTCTGCACCATCTTCTGATATTACAAGATATCAAATTGATAGAGATGGTTCTGATGATGTAGGTGCAATAGTAGACAAAGTTGGCTATGGTCGTTCAGGAAATGGATTTGATGGTGATATTCTTCCATTTGGAGATAAACGCAATGGAGAAAATCAATATGATGATGTTGCAGATACAATGCTTAAGGCGTTGGGATTAAAGGCAAAAGCACACTTTGTTCCAGGTTCTGTTCTACAATATGATTTTGATAATGGACTTTCTAGTAATGATGCATTTGGGTTCTTCTTTAACAATAATGATTTAGGATTAGGTTCTTCTGAAGTCAATTCAGCTTCTGGAGATTCTGGAGGTCCGGCAATTAGCAATGGTGAAATTATTGGAATTACATCTTATGGTGTTACTTTGACTTTTAATGATGGAACAACTTCAGATGTAAATGGATTTTTAGATAGTTCATTTGGTGAGTTTTCAGGAGATACTAGAGTTTCACAATATGCAGGATTCGTTGATGATTCTGTTAATGGTGGAATCACTGAATCAACATGTAACAAAGGAATGCAAAAACGTGGTCTTTGTTAGATATAACACCTAGAATCATTACTTGATTCATTTTTGCGTTCATTTTTAGCTCCAAAACGATGGGCAAGTCCATGTGACTCATTTTTGTACCTAAAAGAGATTCAAGCATTCATGATTAGCGCTTGCTATAGTTTTACATTTGTAAAGTTGAGTTCATAAATATGCAATCACCAAAGTATATCATGCCTCATGAGCTAGATGATGTAGATATTGGAATAGTGACCTCTCTCCAAGAAGATGGACGAAAGTCGTTCAGACAAATTGCCAGGGAACTTGACATTAGCACACCTACAGTTCAGGCTAGATATCAAAGACTGGTAAATATTGGATTGATCAAATCCGTCTCACCTGTAATTGATTCTACCAATATTGTTGATAAGCAAAAGAAACAGATCCAAACCTGTGATTGTCATGAGTCTCCTGATGTGGATTTGAAATCAGGCATGTCTGTAAAAATGAAATGTGATTTGTGTGATGGACCAATAAGTGACAAACCACATGTCTTCAAGTTTGCAAATTTTGAGAGATTCTTTTGTTGTAATACTTGCAAAACTCAATACAAAGAGAAAAACAAAGGTAGAATTGAGTCCATTATAGAAAAAGCAAAAGAAGAAAACTAAACTTCAAATCTATGATAACTTTTCAAACAACTCTTGTTTTTTTGGAATACCTGTAAATTCTAGCTTATCATCAATGACAACTCCTGGTGCAGTGAATATTGGATACTTTTCCAAATATTCTGGTTTTTCTGTAACATCAATTACTTGATACGATACATTCATCTCATCTAACATTTCTTCTACCACTTTACAATTACCACAAGACGGTGTTGTCAGAATTTCTATTTTATGACTCATTTTCAAACTGTTCTGGATTATTCTCAAATGCCCATCTGCAACTAGCACAACAAAATCGATATTCTTTTCCATTATGAGTCAATGCTTCTCCTTTCTCTCCTACCTCCATTCCGCATACAGGGTCTTTCATGCATTAATCTCCCTAATTCTTCGAACAGACTGTACAAAAATTGGACTCAATATCAGTACTGCCAACAAAGCTGTGTAAAACATTTTGAAATTTACACCTTCAACGTGTGCATGATCGTGAGAGTGCTCTTCCATTCCAAACTCTGATGGAATTGGAGTCATGTCAATTAGATTGTTCCACCCTTGATGCACAAATGTTTCTTCATACCATTCATGACCTTCTGGTAATCCGTTAATTATCAAAAATGAGCCAATCACAATCAACATCCATCCGGATGCCCTTTCAATTGACTCTCTTTTGAGTGTAAGGCTCTTGGTTGCATTGATTCCAATTACTGCTAATACTGACATTAGAATCAAAGGAATTGCTCTTCCTACTCCATGTACAACTCCTAATGACGCGCCAACCTCTATACTTCCAGTTCCTGCAATGTAAATTAAAAGCCAGTAAAATAATGGATTTGGACAACCCACACCTGCGTTTCCAAGTAATAGTCCCATGAAAAATGATTTTACAAACTCTCCACGTTTTTGTATGAACTTTGGTGTACCTGAATATGATGGCAATCTAAGAGAAATTAGTTTTAACTGCGACAATCCAAAGACAAAAGCTGCAATCCCTGCAATTAAAAACATTACAGTTGATGCCTGATCTAATGAAGCACTTTGTCCTATTGCAGCAATTGCAATTCCATAAGATGCTATAGTGATTGTTAACCCCAAACCAAAAAGTAATGCCATCGTCAATCCTTTCTTGTAACCTTGTCCCATACTTAGTGGAACAATAATGAAGACGAGCGGTAGTGTACATGGAAGAACAATCATTGAAAGACCTGCGACATACGCAATTACAATCCATGAAAGATATGTTGTATGCTCTTTGTCTTCAATTGTAAAAGCAGTTCCAAGTGAAAAAACTATTCCAAGAAAAATTAATGAAAATAATACAAATGTAATGATCACCAGTGATTTTTTTGCAACTACTATTGAAGACACATAAGGTATATGCTATTTTGATACTTAACATGTACACTTTACAATTGTAAGATGTTATTTTTTGCATAACTCTCTTCTAGTATTGTATGCAATGACAAGTCAAAATGTCGTATTGGAATTGCTGTTGGGATGTTTCTTGTAGGATTTGGATATGTGATATTTGTCGGTTATACCCATTCTGGTAACCTGATGATGGATTTAACTCACAAACTACATTAAATAAAACATCCGATAAATTTCATGATTAAAGAAAAACCCAAAGATCTTGTTCCGGTATTTTTTAACAATACTTCTAATTCATATGATAGAATAGTAAACTATACTACTTTTGGAAAAGATAGTTTTTGGAAACATAAAATTCTAGAACAATTATCTACTGAAAAAACTGTATTAGATCTTGCTTGTGGTACTGGTATCCTTACAAAACAAATTGCAGAAAAACTTCCCTATGCAGAAATTACAGGTGTAGATATTACCAAAAACTATCTTGAAAAAGCAAAAGAAAAATTAATTTCATCTCAAAAAATTTCTTTTGTAAATCAAGATGCAGAAAAACTTAGTCTAGGAAAAAAATTTGATTGTATTACTGCGTCATACTTACCAAAATATTGCACATCTGACATTCTTGTCAAAAATTGCATTGATCATCTTAATGAAGGTGGAAAAATAATTTTACATGATTTTACATATCCAAAAAATAAATTTATACAAAAACTCTGGAATTTTTATTTTAAAGTACTTTTTTTGATAGGATTTTTTATCCCTAGTTGGAAACAGGTCTTTGTTGATCTCCCTAATCTAATAAGAACCACTAATTGGGTAAGAGAATACGAAGAGACTATGAAAAATTATGGACTAAAAATACACACGCAAGATTTGACATGGAGCTCTTCAGCTATTGTTATCGGAACCAAGATTATCTAGCCTTATTTCTTCTATTATGGTAAACCAAATTATTCCATTATGAATAATTTCATATTCTCTTGTCACTTTATTCTTGTCATGATTACGATTCAAAGAAATAATATTTCTAGTTGTATTGATGTTATTTGCATTAAGAATATCACCAACACCTTGTTTTTTCTTTAAAAGTTCAGCCATGATTACTTCAGGTAACACAGTAGAGTCAAATTTTACGTTAGCTTTTATTACTGGAAATCCATGTGCCGTAATTGATACTTTTCTCACAAATTGGTTAGGTAGTACTGTGTTTTGTTCAATTACTTCAAGTTTGATATCACAATCATGGATATCTCTAAGAACAGAAATTACCTTACCTACTGGGGCATCTAATATTTTGTTTAGCAAATCTTCGGAAAATACCTTCATACAATACTTTCGTGTTTTAATGAATTAAAGGTACCTTAAAGTAATAAAACAGATTGTGCTAAATATCACAACAGAACTTACAATCTTAAGAACTGCTTCTCTTTTGTAATATGTTTCATAATTCGCATTTTGTCGTTTTAGTTCTTTATACTTTCTAGATGTAATAATCAAAATATAACTTACAAGACCAGCAACTGCAGAAAATATTATGGTTTCAACAGTTATGGAATTAGATTGAATTGCAGCTCCCGCAAAAACAGGTAAAATTCCCCAGGAAATTACAAATGATAAATTGTTGTGAAATTTACCACGAAATAATTCAAGATTATATGCAAAAAGAAAAAACCCTTCCATTATTCCTATTGGAAATAATAACCAAGAATCTAAAAAAATATAATACAAGCCAATAGAAAAAGATATGATTAAGGAAATTATTGCTGCTGACCAAAGCTTTGATCGTGATATATCGTCCCCCCAAGGCTTTTTCTTACTTCCTAATGCATCAAGGCAATGTGCTGATATACCGATTGCAAAAAAATAGAGTAAACTAATAGACACTATCCTATCAAAACTAGATTCTACTGAAAGCGAACCCCATATGGCAAAGGATATCACCATTCCAGTGTATGGTAGAAATAAAATCCCTATTGATAATCTAAAATTCTGAGAACCAAATTTTGGGACAAACCATTCAGATAATCTGTCTTTTTGCATTACTTTTTAATCATTATCTTGCATTAAATGATTTAAACAAAAATTTTATTTTTACATCTGTCTGCGTCTATTTTTATCCAATTTTGTAGTCAATCGTCGGATCATCTCTTTATCGATCAAAACTAAGGCACATCTCTTATAGAATAGAAGGTACACTATACTATGGTAGATGTGATTATTCGAGAGGCTTTTGATAATGACATTCCTATAATTCTTGGATTATTGTATGATCTTGGGCGTCCAAAACCACAAACAGATTCTGATGTTGACACCTTTAGAAAACTAGTCAAAAAATATGCCAAAGATTCAGACAAAACAATACTTGTTGCAGAAATCGACGATACAAAAATTGTTGGCATGGTTAGTGTTATGTTTTTGCCAAGACTCAATCATACTACTTTGGAGATGTATATTCCAGAATTAGTTGTCTTTGAATCGTACCAAAATCAAGGAATAGGTAAAAGACTCATCAATTCCTGTATTGCTCTTGCTAAAGAGAAA
>PFRJ01000108.1 GCA_002788515.1 Nitrosopumilales archaeon CG_4_9_14_0_2_um_filter_34_16
TGTCAAGATTGTGGAAAACGTCTATTTCATGAAAATGAAACCACGTTAAAGATCGAGGAGACAATTCATTCAAAATTCTGCAGAAAAACAGAGGGAGAAACTCATAGTTTTATGCATAGAGATCTTTCACACATGCAGACTTTTGATTCAGAAAGAGAAAACGATTCAACAGGCACTCCAATATTGAAAAAATAATTCACCCAACATACCTCAAAATTATATCCTAGAGAATTATGATGCAAATCATTGTCAGAAGAACAGTATTATGATTTAGTAATAGTGGGAGGAGGACCAGCAGGATCATCTGCTGCTTTTGCAGCTGCGAAGAACGGAATTAAAGTAGCATTGCTTGAAAAAGAAAATACAATTGCAGAAACAGTTAGGACTAGCGGAGTAACATGGATTCAAAATATTAAAGAGTTTGGAATTCCAGACGATTGTTTTAACCCAATAAAGAATTTTTCATTTTGTTCTCCCAATAATGAAGTAACTATTAGCGATTTAATTCCAAGAGCTGCAGTTTTAGATGTAAGAAAAACATACCGGTGGTTAGCAAACAAAGCTAAACAGTCAGGAGCAGATATTTTTGTCAAGATGAATGTTGGCAGTGTTCTGAAAAATGAAAAAGGAGACATTGTAGGGGTATGTGCCACAGGACCTAATGGGAAAGTAAATTTTCATTCAAAAATAGTGATAGATGCAAGCGGATTCACATCAATTGTGTGCAAAGCAATGGGGTATGTGACTCAATGGAAGCGATTTGGAGCAGGTGCAGAATATGAAGTAAAGGTAGATCATGTAGATTCTGAAACATGGTGGTTGATGGTTGGACAAAAATACTCACCTGCAGGATATGCATGGATTTTTCCTTTAGGAAACAATATTGTTAGAATAGGTGTAGGAGTAGGAAAACCAGAATCAAATGTAGATCCTACACAAAGACTCAAAGAATTAATTGAAAACAAAGTGGGACCTATAAAAAAACTAGGAGAAATAACACCAATAGAATTTCATTACGGATTAATTCCAAATGACGGATTATCACGTAAAACAGTTTTTAATAATTTGATATTAGTTGGAGATTCAGCAGGACAAGCAAATCCTCTTGTTTTAGAAGGAATAAGATACGCGATAAAATTTGGCAGAGTTGCAGGCAAGATTGCAGCAGATGCAATAAAATCAGGAAAAACAGACAGAGATTCACTATATCCATATGAAGAGAACTGGCGAAAAGAGATTGAAACAAAAATTAATTCTGCAGGTAAAGTTCAGAACAGGTGGATTGGTTTAACAGACGAAGAATGGGATAAAGAACTAGACATCATCAAAGAACTCAAATCTGAAGAATTTATTGATTTTATAAAAGCAGATTTTGGATTATCAAACATGATAAAATTAGCAACGCATCATCCAAAATTAGCAGTGAGACAATTATTTAGTTTAGTAAAAAGAAAAAAATAATCAAAAAACATTAAAGAAATCAGTACCGCTATGTCAGGGCATTGTAGTTGTGCAACATAAACCACAAAATCATATGTATTGGATACAACTTCAGTGAACAATCCTAAAGAATTGTCCTTTAATGCAATCTCATCAATTAAGTTACCTTTTTGATCATAAACAAATAATGACTTGCCAGTATCATAATCACCAAAATTTTCAAGAATTAGAATTCTGTTAGGACTTGTACAGATGTACATACAGGCATCAAAAGAAGAGCAAATAGGCTCAATACTAGTAAAATTCGTTCAATAAGGATCAAAACCGAGACTCATACTAGAGTATCTATGATTAGGGAAGTATTAGAAAAATCAAGCCATGGCAGATAGTAAATGGTAGCTGCCAGACGTGATTTTGGGCACAGTGTTGGCATGGTCGGTCTGGTAAGACATACAAGTTGAATGGAATTGTACTTGGGTGCATGTTGCACAATCCTTACAAATCATACTATTTGGTTTCATACATTGTAAACATTTACTATTCTCGCATAGTTTTCCACCACAATTTCGACACGATTCATCAGGCAATTCTTTTCAAAAATAATCATTACAAATTAGATATAAGATACACGAATAATTCGTTCATATCAATGATCAGTAAGACGAAGATTATAATTGAAACAAGAAAATAATTGAACATGGATAAAATTAGAAAAACTTTTGATCAATGGGCTCAGAATGGTAAAGCGGAATTAATGGAGATAGAACATGGAAAAAATGTTTTAGAATTTTTGAAAACAGTACAATTCAAAGAATCGTTTACATTTTTGGATGTAGGATGTGGAAACGGGTGGGTAGTAAGAAAAATTGCAAATAAAAAAAATTGTAAAAAAGCAATAGGTATTGATAAAAGTAAAAAAATGATCATTCAATCTAAAAAAAAGAAAATCAGTGGAAAAGAAGAATATATTCATACAGACATAGAATCAATGGAAGGTAAGATAAAATTTGACTATGTGTTTTCTATGGAATCATTGTATTATGTAGATTCTATGGAAACCGCATTGGAAAAAATATACAAAATACTGAAACCAGGTGGAAATTTCTTTTGTGGTACGGATTTTTACACAGAAAACAAGGCAACAACAAGATGGGCAGACGTAATGAAAATACAGATGCATCTTCATTCAAAAAAAGAATGGGTACAGTTTTTCAGAAAAACAGGATTCACGGTAAAAACTAGACATATCAAAGATTTGAAAAATAAGAAAAAATGGAAACGAGAATATGGAACTTTATTCATAATAGGCACAAAATCAAATAAGTAATACTCAAATCCAATAAAGAACTACAACAATTATGTGAGCTGGAGCACGATACACTGCTACGGCAGAGGAAACTCCTCCCTCCATACAGGAAATGTGATCTGGAGATAGATAATCAGAGATGATTGGCAACGGAGCAGAAAAGAAATCCAATATGGCGTACTGTGATGGTGAAAACCTGAGATTTCCATAAAAGGAATGAAAAAGACGACCCACATGGAGCAAAGCCAAACAGAACTAAAGGATCCTGTACTAAGTTCAGGTAGGCTGCAAAGCGAAATATCGTGAAAACAGAAGGAGGGTTACTCCCAGCACACATAATTTTTTAAAACTTTTTTCAAAATACATTGATTAATATAATATTTTCATAAAAAATATGAAAGTAGTATGATCAAACGCATCCAATGCCCACATTGCAAGAAACATCTTGCAGGAGAAGGTCATTTAAGAAGACACATTAGAACCATTCACAAAAACGAATCAGTAAAATAATTTAATTATTTTAGTCCTTTTTCCAATACTTCATTTACTATTCGTGAAAAACTTACAGTTGAAGCAGATTCTTTAATTCGTTTTGCTTGCAATGTACGGAGTTTTTTTGCAATCTCACTGTTTAACATTATAGTAAGTCGTTCTGCCATGACAATGGTTTCTTTTACTCCTATTTTCAATGATAAAAAATCAATTCTTTACTAAATGATCAAACATAATAGAATATTTCCAGTTATGGAAATGATAAATTCAAAAATTAAATTAACTCATGGAACTGACTTGTTCTTTACAAATTTCAGCGTTGCATCTACATGTTCCATCACAAAGACATGCTCCTTGCATTACACAGTCGCATTCAGAATGCATTTCAGCAGATGCTGCACAACCACAAGCAGCTTCTTCTTGAGTAGAAGGAGTAGGGGGAGAATTCTTTGTATTGTGTTCTTCGTAAACATTACGTGTTTGTTGATAATTAGTGTCGTCTCTTAATTGAGCCTCCCCTCTATTGGTTTGATAGCCACCCGAAGATGCACTAGTTTGATAGCCAACCAACTTACTTGGATCAATTCCTTGTTGGCCTTGTTTCTCATTTTTAAGAGATCTACTACTAACAAAGAAAAATGCAATTCCGGCCACAGCAGCCATTCCAGCCATACCATAAACTATGAAAATTGGAAAATCACCAGTAGATGTTGTTGCATATCCATCTGGAGGAGTTGGAGTAACACCAATAATCTCAACACCATCTAAAATATCTAAAGCACCAAATCCGATTGCAGATAAATTAGCTTGATCTGCAGATTGTACAGTTCGTATAACATATTTTTGATCAGAATTAATTTCAGCTTCAAACACTCGTTCAACTTGTCTTCCTTCCCTAATACTACTCTCGCCCATAGTCCAACTAGAGACAACAAAACCAGAAATAGATTTGTCTAACCCAAATGTTGCAGCATCAGAAGTAACTCCAGTTGGATCAAACAGAAAGTGCCAGTTGGTCAATGGTTGTTGAGCAATAAAATCAGCATTGATCATATTTTTACTAAGGATTTCTTCAGCTTCAGTACCAGCAACTATACTGTAAAGTAAAGGCTCTTCAACTTTGAATAAACTGATTGGGTGATTGATATCTATGCCATCAATTTGAATTTCTTGATTTGTTGATAGTCCTCTCCACCCTAAATCTACAAGAGTTCTAACTTGATCCTTTGTGATTACATATTCACTTAAAGTACCACTTAGAATAACTTTGTAATCAACTGAAGAATTGATGTTTCTTCCTTTAAGATGAATATCATACAACACATTAAGATCTGAGATTCTTGCTTGACTACCAGAATCTGCAATATTTTCATTTAATCTCTTCATCAAATTTTGAACCCCCGCATTTGATGAGTCAGCAGTTCCACTAAGGGTCCATGATTTTGTATGTAATTCATCAAAGAGTTGGCCTCCGTTTGGGTATTCAATAAAGATGGTTTTTTGGTAATTTACTTTAAATGGAGAAGAGTCACTATTAGGATTGATTTGAGCGTCTAATTGAGCAGCCCAAACAGGTACACTTGTACCAACTATGATAAGGGTTGCAAGTAAAACTGTCATAATTACAGCTCTAGACACGAGTAAAATCCGTGAAATTACCATAATAAACTTATCCTAATTATCTAGATCGGCATTTTTTGAAAAAGTAATATGGAGTATCAAAAATACCATTTTTGGTTTTAGAGGAATATGATATGATTACAGTCTTAGCAGGGGGAACAGGTTCGGTCAAATTAGTAAGAGGATTAGTTGCTCAAGAATCCAAAGTGAATGTAATTAGTAATGTTGGAGACAATTATTGGCTTTACGGGCTTTACGTTTGTCCAGATATAGATACCATCGTTTACGGATTAGCAGATTTGCTTGATCAAGAAAGAGGATGGGGAATGCAAAAAGACACATTCAATTTTTTGCGTCAAATGGAGGTTTTTGGAGAAGAAACATGGTTTAGAATTGGGGATAGAGATGCTGCAACACATTTGATTAGAACAAACATGTTAAAAAATGGAAAAAATCTAAGCGACATTACAAAATGGATGTGTGAGAAATTTGCAGTTACTGCAAATATTATTCCAGTTACAGACAACAGTATTGAAACAAGAATTACTACCGATAAAGGAGAATTACATTTACAAGAATATTGGGTAAAACATAGAGGAAAAGATCCAGTAGAAGGGATTCAATATATTGGAGCAGATAAGGCTCGTCCAAATCCAGAAGCAATTAATGCAATCCATGATGCAGACATGGTAATTTTGGCACCAGGAAATCCACTAACATCGATTGGTCCGATGTTGCAAATTAAAGGAATTAGAAAAGAATTATCCAAAATAAAGAAAAAAGTAGTTGCAATTAGTCCATTAATTGGAGATGATGCGATAAGCGGACCTGCAGCGAAATACATGCAGGCTGCGGGAATAGAATCAAATGCATATGGATTAGCAAAAATGTATTCAGATGTGTGTGCAAATATCATTATAGATACTAAAGATAGGTTACTAACAAAAAAGATTCAGAGTTTAGATATGAAAGTTTTTGAAACAAAAATCACCATGAAAAATAAATTGGCAGAAGATGCATTAGCAAATTTTATTCTAAAACAAGTACACGTATAATTTGAAAATTGCAGCAATAATCCCAGTAAAGACTTTCTCTAAAGCAAAAACACGTCTAGATTTATCACCTCAACAAGTTGAAGACTTGTGCAAAGTGATGTTAGAAGAAATTTTGCACACATTATCGATATCACCACATATTGAAAAAATAATCATGGTTACAAAAGAAGAAAAAGCAATCGATATTGGTAAAAAATACAACACAGTAACAATCATTGATGAAAAAGAAGAAAGTGTCAACAATGCAGTGGCATTAGCAGACAAATATCTTTTAGAAAATGATTTTCATGCATCAATTGTATTTCCTCAAGATATACCATTTATCAAAACTCAAGATATTGATTTTATGTTAAACTATAAGACGCATCCAAATTTTGCAATTATTGTTCCATCGAGACGATTTGATGGAACGAATGCATTAGCAAGAATGCCAGTAGATTTGATGAAGACACATTATGATGAAGATAGTTACAAAATTCACATGAATACTGCAAAAGAGTGCACACTCAATGTTGCAATGGTTTTTGTAAAAAGAATAATGTGGGATATAGATAACATAGATGATCTCAAGTTTTTACTAGAACAAAATGAAAAGCCAGAGATTAGTGAAAAAATTAGAAAAATACTAGAAACAAACTAAGTAAAAGAAGAAGATTCAAAATAGAACAATATCATTTTAGCCACAAGATCGACAACAGACTTATAAACAATGAATTAGAAAATCTTAAATATTATCATAAAAGGTTTTGAGAGATAAAATGGTTAAAACAGTAAATCCAAAAGACAGATGCCCAAGATGTGGAAAGGGAACGCTAGTTACAGATGCCAACACGGGTGAGAATTTTTGTGGTAAATGTGGATTTGTCATTACAGATAAAGTAGAAGAATCAGGGCCAGAATGGAGATCGTTCTCAAATGAGGGTGAAAACAAAAGCAGGGCAGGAGTTCCAACGTCACTTGCTATGCACGATATGGGATTGGCCACAGTAATCAACCCACAGAATAGAGACGCAACTGGAAAACCACTAACATCTGCAATGAAAAGCACTATTGAAAGACTAAGAACATGGGACAGCAGAAGTCAAGTTCATGAACCAGTGGATAGAAACTTTAGACAGGCATTCAGCGAACTAGACAGATTAAAAGATAAACTGGCAGTTGGAGATTCAGTGATTGAGAAAGCAGCTTACATTTACAGAAAAGCTCTTGAAAAAGGTCTTGTTAGAGGACGTTCCATTTCAGCCTTGATTGCATCTGCACTTTATGCAGCATGTAGAGATACAGAAACACCAAGAACGTTAAAAGATATTGGATTGGCAAGTAACATTAAACGAAAAGATATTGCAAGATGCTATCG
This sequence comes from Nitrosopumilales archaeon CG_4_9_14_0_2_um_filter_34_16, assembly GCA_002788515.1. GTDB lineage: Archaea > Thermoproteota > Nitrososphaeria > Nitrososphaerales > Nitrosopumilaceae > Nitrosopumilus. The sequence continues at coordinate 7,271 of PFRJ01000108.1, forward strand.
TTTGTTGTTAAGAGAATTGAATTTAAAAATGCCAGTAGTGGATCCAGTAAAATGCATTTCAAGAATTGCAAGTAAAGCAGGATTGTCTGAAAAAACAAAAAGAAAAGCAACAAAGATTTTACAAACTGCAGAAGAGCAAAAAATTTCAGCAGGCAAAGATCCTATGGGATTAGCTGCTGCTGCACTTTATGTGGCATGTGTGACAAATGGAGAGAATAAAACTCAGAGAGATGTAGCAGAAGCTGCAGGCGTAACTGAAGTTACAATTAGAAACAGATACAAAGGTTTGAAGTTAGCTCTAAATCTTTAAAATTATTTTTTCAGAGTTAGATTTTTAATTTCTTTTAAGAATTCAAAATCATCTATAATCAAATTTTCAGGAAAACAATTCAGCATGTGGCCGTTTGGGATTGAATAAAAATTCCAGTCCAAGCATTCTGTATCAAATTCGTATGGTCGTGTATTATCAAACTCCCAATCAAATCCATTATCAATATGTTTTTCTGGGTACGAATGGCCTCGGATTAAAGTGATAATATTTTCGTCATAATTCGCTTCTATCTCAGCGTATAACGCATTAGGATACAAATACAAGACATTGGGATGATTGGTAATAGATTCAAATTCTTTTTGAGTGACATATTCATTATGAAGTAAGATTACAGAATCAAATGTATCCAAGAGATTAGGATCTTTATCAATATCAATATCAGCAATTAGAGGATATCCAAGCAGAGACAGAATTTTGACAGCGTTAGAAGAACCAGAATATCCTAAAAATTTAGAGTATTCAATTTTTGTAGTTAGACATTCTGCAGAGCATTCGTTTCTATAAAAAGTGTAAAACCCAGGTTCCCAATAAGCACTAGAAGTGAAAATTGGCATTACAACTGCAGAGTTTTGTTTTCTAGAATCATACAAAATATCTTCAATGTGTTCAATGTCGGATTTTAATAGAAATTGGATATCTTTAGGGATCGGGTTGTTATTTTCAAAATAGAAGTCTTTCTCATATGCATATATGGTAAAAAATTCGTTATTTCCGGAAAATTGATGTTTTTGGTAATCAGGTAAAGAAACAGATCTTTTCACCGTGAGGAGATTTTCTTCAAGCAAGTATTCGAGAGCGTTAAGAAATTCAGTTTCCGAAATTAAATTATGCGTCCAATAATCGGCAGTATTCTTAAACCAAAAAGGGATTTCATTTTCAGATACAGAAGAAGAGACATTCAATAAACCATCAAATATTAGCCAATCCACACCATGAGCAAATTCACCATCACTGATTTTATCTGCAGACCACCACATAGCATTGTTTTTAATCCAAAATGGGACGGATTCTTCAGCATGAGTGGTCAACGCACAGCCTAAACAAAACAACATTGTAAAAAATAATAGTAATATCTTCATATCAATTATTCAGTTGCACCTGTTTATTTTTCATATAAAATCTGTCAACTAACAACATACAGATAGCAAAAATGCCAGAAACCAAGAAAAGAATCTCCAATGAAGACATCAAAGAATGAGAAAATGCATCTTCGATTGAAATCACATTAATTTGAGCAATAAAATTAGCATATGAAAATACAAAATAATTGGTGGCCCAGTGAATCAAAAGTGCAGACAGAAAACCATATCTTAGATAAACCCATCCCAAGATAATTCCACTAGCTGCAGCTTGTGCAAATTTACCACTACTCCAAGAATCTTCAAAAGCGACATGTGCGAATCCAAAAAGAAATCCTACAAAAACAATCAAAAATATAGCTTTTTTTGCATTATGAATGTCTAAAAAAGTTGGATTCCATAAACAACGTATGAAGTAACGTACAGAGAATCTACAAGAATAAAGAGTAAAAAGAGGAACACCAACCAATATGAATCTAAATCCAAATTCTTCTATCACAGGAGCAAGACTAACATAAAAAAATTGAATTAAGTCATTATCAACTAAAGGAGGAACAATAGCAACACCAAAACCTTCCTGTACAAAATTAATCAAAGTAGAAATTAATATTAAAATTGAAAACCATTTTGTAACGCCTAACATGTAATTTAGTCTAGTGTCATATTTTCCACAAGAGATAATCAGTGAAAGTGTTTTCAAAAACCCGTGGGACGGACCAAGTATGGCAATGACAAAAAGCATAAGATAAAAAATCCATAAAACAACAAAAGCATCACCAATGCTTACATCAATAGGATTAAGATACAACCAAGTTCCATTGAAAATATCTAGATGTGTGAGAGGATATTCATAATTGATATCACCGCCGATATCACTTTCAAAAATAACAAAAATGCCAATTGGAAAAGAAACCAGAAGAAGACCAAAAATCACAGTAAGTAACGCAGTGAAAGGAATTCCAATTGATTGGAGTAATTTATTTGAATTTTGCAATTCGTTCTAGTGTAATTCTATTGTATCTGCTGCAAATCCTAAATTAATCAAAGTCTCTTTAATTGTGTCTCGATGATCCCCTTGTAAAAAGATGTAACCTTCTTTTGCAGTGCCTCCACAAGCATATTTGTTTTTGAGATCTTTTGCTACAGTTTCTAAGTTGTTTAATTTAGGATCTAATCCTTCTATCATAGTACCTTTTTTCTTAAATCGCCTAGTTTCTAATCGAATGATAATTTTTGTGCTATCTTTGGCAAGCTCACCACAAGCACATAGATCTTCTGGAAGACCACAAGTATTACAAATTACCGCCATTCGTTCGAAATAAATTCAATTATTCACACTATTAAGCCTTGTTTGAATATAACTAAAAAATCAGAAACAATTGTATTTTTTAGATGGGAAATTAAAGATAATTAGTGACAGAAGAACTTACCAAAAAAGCTGCAGATATGCTTCTAAACGGAGCAACATTGCTTAGAGAACCTTGCCCATATTGCACAGGAGTCAGAGTTATGAAAGAAGGATATGCGTTGTGCATTAAATGTGGGCGTGAACCTGAAAAAAAAGAGGTGCCAGCAGCAAAGATACCAGAGAGCACATCATCAACAATTAAAAAAACAATAGAAAAAAAGATGAAAATTCTTTCAACAGAATTAGAAAATGAGACAGATCATGAAAAGCAGCAAGAGATTTTAAAAACAATTAATTCATTGTTAGAAACAATGGGAAAGATAAAAGACGATAAATAAGAATATTTTAGAAAAAATGGTAGACATATAATCACGTTTCATAGGCAACATAAAACAACCAGTAAATACCAATATGCTTAAGTCGTAAATCATCATACAAAATTTGTGAATAAAGCAGAGTTTTACACATGTAAAAATTGTGGAGCGGAATTTCCATCAACAGAAATTAGACTTTATTGCAAAGTATGCAAATCAAATCTAGATAAAACAGGAAATTTACCTAAACTCTAATTTATGAAATAAATAAGACAGAGAGAAATTAAACTCATGTCAACATTCATGAAAGTGTCTATCGGAGTAGTAATAACTGCATTCATCATAGTATTTGTGACAATTTAAACAGTAAATACATTCAAATGAATTCTCAACAAAACAACATGTAAAGAAAAGGATTGTC
>PFRJ01000127.1 GCA_002788515.1 Nitrosopumilales archaeon CG_4_9_14_0_2_um_filter_34_16
TTTGAAAGAATTTCTGCAACACATTTTTTCCTGTGCAGATGTAATTGATGGATTATTTTCTTTTCAATATCAGTTATCGATGTAGATAAAGACAAATTTTCTACAAATCTGCATTTTTTTGACAGTTCTGAGTCAATCTCTCCGTAAAATTCTGTTTTTGCCTGACCTATGCCGCCAAGTAAAATTAATTCTGAATTCAAGTCCATCTCTCTGACTTTGTGTGCCACTTTTTTGAAGAAGACGTGGATTTTTGTTTGTCTTGCCCTCAGGAATCGCCCTTGGCTCTGTCCGCCTTTTTTGTGTCTTCCTTGCAAGTCAATGCGAAGCATGGATTCTTTGATAATCTGACTACCATGAAATCTTTGTATTCGTGCAGATTTTTGATCAATGGTAACTAACAAAACACCATATTGGGTTTTCAAAATATCATTGAACGGTTTGATAAATGGCCTTTTACTTGCCATGTAAATGTAGGGAAGTTTTTTTGAGGTGCCAATCACTTTGATGTTTACTTTGTCATTATTTATCCATCCAAAAATGCAGAGCGTTTTTGTAAATTTTCCTGCAGATGTGGGGTTTTCTTTTAGTTCACTGATTCTTTTTTCAATCTTTGATTCTATTTTTTCAAATGATTCATTTCGTTTTGTTTCTTGTAACAACGATATGGTTTCCTGCCCCTTACCATATGGATAGTACACAGATATGCATGCAGAGTCAATCTGCTTTATCTCACACAGGAATTGGTTTAGGCGCAACCACTCAGATGATGATATTTCAGAATGTTGTAGATCAGTATTCACAAGTTTTCTTTTTTTCCGATGTAAATAACTGATACTTGTAACAGCATCGAAATGATTTCTCAGAGATTTTTTGTAAAATTATCAGTTTATATACAAAATTTGCACAACCTTTTAAAAAAATTGGACGTCAGGAAGACAATAAAATAATTTTGTAAAGGATTACACGGCCAAGGTTTTGAATTAAAGAGTTAGGGTTTGTGAGATTATTGTTTTAGCGATCTCAATCAATAGTGTCAAACTAATTCAATAATACAGCCTTATCAGGAAATACTAGTTAGAATAGTTGTTCTTCTGGGCGGAATAACATAATCTCTGCTTTCTTTTTTAATTTTTTAGCCTGTAATAGGTGAATTTTATTCCAATTTGGGGATTTGGTTAAATTCAATATTTACGTACTATTGTTATGGATAATAATTCTAAATCTAACACAGAAAAACATGAAGAGAAAAAACTCTCTATATGTGATATAATGAAAGAAGATACTTCAGAAGTGATTAAAAAACTAGAATCACAAACACCTTCACTGTTTCAGAATTATTCCAACTTATATACTGCATATCTTCACATGTTTGATGATCTTTTTGGTACCTGTTACATCTCAGAAAAAGAATTTTTTGATAAATTAAACATCGATCCTGGGATATTAAAACAAATCAAAGAAAATTCTGAATCTATAAAGAACAACTATCTAGAAAGTATAGACATGAATACAAAGTATCTTGATGCATACATTAAGATGAGAATTTCTGTAATCAAGTCATTTGATAATTATGCTCATGTGATGATGGAATCATATGGAAAGTTTCTTTCACAATTCGATAAATTTTCCAGTTCATCAAAATGAGTTTTAATATATTTGGATACAATCTGGGAAATTCTTCAAATACTATCTCACAAATAATTTTTTAATGTTAATATCTGAAAAAATAACAATTGATGCTCCTGTAGATAGGGTTTGGAATCATTTACGAACATTACAAGATGCAGAGCAATATCTTCCAGTAGTCACAAAGTCTGAAGTACATGGAAGCGGTCTGGGAACCACTAGAATATGTGATGTTCAAATGGGTGACAAGTCATTTCAACTAGTGGAAACTTTGGTCAAACTAGATGATTCTCAAAAATCATTATCTATAACAGTGGATAACGCCCCTCCCCCAATGAAAGATCTTCTGATAAATTTTTCAGTTAGTGGAAACAGTGATTCATCTGAATTACAAGTCAGCACAGAATCCACGCAAACAGAAGAAAACGAAAAGATGATTATAGGAATAATCAATATGATTTGCAATGGGCTAAAACAATTTCACGAAAAATAAGTGCATTGTAATGCTTATCTCTTCGATTTAAAATTGTATAGTTTGATGATAATTTTAGAAGCTTGTCTGTTACTGTCAATGTTTTAAAAAAACACAATGATAGTAAAATCTTTGACTACCCAATACACTTTGATTTTATTGTTGCCAAAAGGAATTAGCATAAGATAAAACCCTAAAACCTTATCGAATATCAAGATCGATAACTAAGAACAGTGTAATTATTCTTGTAACTTTAGATTTTTAAGAGATTTTGTTATGTTTTTTTGCAATGCTTTGTTTTCAATTGATGGAATTATGTTGTTTGGAGACAATTTCTGATCAGGTATTGTCTTTGCAATGGCTAGCGAAGTAGCATATAGAATGTCCATAGTTATTTTTTGGATTTTTAAATCCAATATGGACCTCATCAAATATGGAAAAACGATTGCGTTGTTTATCGTATTTTTGTATAGAAAACTGCCTGTAGCTATAATTTTTACTCCTCCTTTCTTTGCATCATATGGATTAATTTCCGGATAAGGGTTTGTAAGTGCAAATACTATTGGGTTTTTATTCATAGTTTTGATGGCTTCTAGTTTTAGAAGATCTTTAATTCCTGACACTCCGATAAATACATCCGCATTTTTTATTACCTCTGAGAGTTGTCCTTTTTCTTTTGGATTTGTAATTTTTGCAATTTCTATTTTGTATTTGTTCATGTTGTTCTTTCGATTTTTGTAGATCACACCTTTTGAATCTAGCATAATGATATTTTGACATCCTGCAAAATTTAATAATTTTCCAACAAAATATCCTGCAGAGCCTGAACCAACTACGATGATTTTTATTTCAGATAGATTCTTTTTTACAATTTTTAATGCATTGATTAGTCCTGCAAGTGTGACAATTGCAGTACCTTGTCCATCGTCATGAAATACAGGAATTTTCAATCTTTTTTCAAGTTGTTTGTATATCTCTAAGACTTTTGGTGATTCTATATCTTCAAGATTTATGGCACTAAACATAGGCTCTATTGCCTCAACGATACCCACAATTTTCTTTTTATCCGTGGTGTTAAGACATATTGGAAATGCACTTAGTTTCCCATATTTTCGATATATCACGGATTTTCCCTCCATCACAGGTAATGACGCATCAGCTCCTACATTGCCCAATCCCAATAATCTGGTACCATCAGTTATGATTGCGATATTGTTGCCTTTTGATGTTAGGACGTATTTAGACTCCGGATTTTTTATAATTTCTTTACATACAGATGCCACTCCTGGTGTGTAGATTAATTGTAAATTTTTAGGAGATAAATTTGAAATTTTACTTTCAATGAATATTTTCCCTTGTAATTTTCTATGCAGTAAAATAGCTTTTTTTGACAACTATTCATTCACTGAAATCTAGTGTTAATGAAGATTATTCCATTTTATTGACTATGCCAATAACGATATTTACCATAAGCGACACTCAATATTTTATTTAACCAAAATTTGAAAGGATATGCTAAGATTGATTTCTTCTTCTAATTAATTTCTTAATTCCTCTATAAGCTAACACGGGGATAATACAAGTTGGGCACCCAATTTTGGATATAGAGCAACAACATAGACATTCACATTCTCCTTTGATATGCTTACAATCTTTACATTCCATATTTTTTACTCTTGGGTTTTGAACGAAGTCTTAGCCTGCAGCAGGGACATGTAACTTCTTCAGTATGGAAAAACAATGCACAATAAGAACAATATTTTTGTCCCGAACTATATCTAAATCGTTCAAAGTTAGTGTTATGAGTTGATTTGAATCTGATACAAATGCCTTTACATGTTTGTGCCAATGTTTACTATTTTTTTATAATCTATTTAAAAAAATCCCCAGATGTTTCCTAATCTAATGAAATGATTTTCTTGCAATGAAAAATAACTCAGTTAGTTTTTCTGCAGCATCTTTTGAAGTTAATTGTACTAGTTCATTCCATTCAACTTTGATACCTTTCCATCCATCAGTATGCCATATTCCTATGGGAAGTGACTCTTTGATGATTCTATCTTCAAATGGCCAAGGGTTCATGTACAAATATGGCTTGGAGTATTGTTCATCTCCTGGTGAGATGCCAATTCCAATCTGTTCGTCATTGTTTCCTGTAAACCATTCTAAAGAAAAATCAAAATGATGTGGCCATAAATGAATTAGCGTGAAATGATTACGTAGATTCATTTGAAATAATTCTAATATCTGCACTGCTTTTTTTGCAAAATCATGATAACTTGATAATTCTTGCTCAGTTACTTTATTCAAATATTCCGCTGATATCTTTATATTTTTATCAAATGTGAAGGATTTTAATTTCTCTAAAATATCATCGTTTTTCAAATCAACAAATGATCCAATTTCATTTTTAAGATATAATAATTGTCCAGTTATAAGATTGATTTTGATCTCAATTTTATTATCTATTAATCCTGTTGTGATACAATCATTTTGTAAAAACAATCCATGGTGGCCAGAATGAGGTAATTCTTCTACAAGTTGTTGTTTGACTTCACCTATTGCAAAGCAAATTTCATGCAAGTTTTTGATTTTAAGTTCTGAATTAGGCATGTTCTATTCCTGTTCCTGTTGAAATATCCATATCAGTAGTAATCAAATCATCATATTCTAGGGAATGCACATCATTTTTTCCTGTCGCTCGTGTAATTTCATCAATCTCCATTTTTAAAATTGATATGTAATTTACAAATCTTGCAACAGAATCATCAATACTGAATCTATCTCGAAGGTGTTGTTTTTGTGTAGCAATTCCAACTGGACAATTTCCAGTATGGCACGTTCTGTATTGCTGACATCCAATTGCAATCATTGCGGATGTGGCAATTGCAACAGCATCTGCCCCCATTGCAATGCTTTTACATATTTCACCTGATGTTCTGTATCCTCCTGTCATAACAAGGGATGTTTGACTTTGATGTTTATCTAAAAATTTTCTTGCCCTTGCAACAGCATATACTGCAGGCATTGCAAAATTATCTTTTACAAAAACAGGTGCCGCCCCTGTTCCTCCACCCCTTCCATCAATTGTAATAAAATCAGGCTCTGCATACAGCGCATATTCCAAGTCTTCCTCTACATGTCCTGCTGCAAATTTTATTCCGATTGGTCTGCCACCTGTAATGTCTTTGAGTTGTGATACATAATCTTTGAGATCTTGTTTACTGTTAATTTCAGTATTTCTTGCAGGAGAAATTTGATCTTGATCTATTGGAATTCCTCTTAGCTTTGCAATTTCAGGAGTTATCTTTTCTTTGAGTAAGTGACCACCCAAACCAGGTTTTGCAGATTGACCAATCTTGATTTCAACTGCATCAGCAGATTTTATCCAATCTTCATTTCTAGTGAATTTAGGAGTACTAATTTCATAGATGTATTTTCCAGCATTTTCAAATTCTCTTTGGTTTCGTCCCCCTTCCCCTGAGCATGTTGCAATATCCATTTTTTTGGAACCGATTGCAAGTGCAGTTTTTGCCTCCTCTGATAGTGCTCCAAATGACATATGTGATACATAAACTGGCATTGAAATCTCTAAAGGAATTTTTGCAGTTTTTCCAATGATTGTTTTTAGATTAATGTTTTCTTCTTCTAACAAAGGAGTTCTGTACAGTTGAGCTGCTTTGAATAAAATATCATCAAACATTGGAACATGCTTAAGAGTACCCATTGGGGCAATCTCTTTTACTTTCCACTTTGCTTTAGCAGCAATATTGTCCATTTCTGGTATTATCTTATCGTGCGTTCTCTCAAATCGTTGCTTTGTGTTGTGATCAAATCTTACTAGATAGTCTTTGTTTTTTCCAAGTTCTAACAACTGATCTTGATTGATGAAAATAGAGTCACCTACTATATCTAATTCAAAAGTTGGAACCGAGTCTTCATACCCTTCCGGTCCCTTTCCAGTTTCCAAATCAAACTGCCAATTATGTAGTGAACATGTAAGATATCCAGAGTCGTCCAAAGATCCATCACCCAGGGATCCTCCCATGTGGGGACATTTGTTGTAAATAGCACTAAATTTTTTGTTTTGGTTAACTACTGCAATCTCAATGTTTTCTTTGTTGAAAACTTTTATCTTATTTTCTGAAATATCTGAAATATTGCAAAGTTTAATAAAATTTGATCCTGTCATTTGTATTCTATAAAAAAGTCAGAATGATAGTATTTATTGAAATTCCCAAATTACTTCATCTTTTGATTTTTCTTAAAAAAATTTAGCATAAAAAAAGTTTTATTTTTTTCCAAGTTTATTTGAAATCAATGAATCAATTCCAAATTTGCCAGAACCATAAATGGCAAGACCTATGGCTACTCCCAACATAGTTGGATCTTTCCAAATTGCTGGTCCGGTGGTAAAATCAAATCCAAATATAACCATGGCCCCAATTAAGATAATTGTCTGGAATATTGCTGCAGGTCTTGTCAATAATCCTGACAAAACAAGTGCACCAGATACTATCTCTAAAATTCCAATCATCATGGCCATACTAGTTGCCATTTCCGGTTGTATGCCTACCATATTTTGCATCATCATCCCAAAGCCTGCAGGATCAGATACTTTACCATAACCTGCCCAGAAAAATGCAAAAGACATACCGATCCTTATCACAAGTAGACTTGCTGCAGATTTATTTTCTGAGACTGGTTTTGCAAATACTATCGACATAAAAGATATGAAATAGAAATGGTATTTAATTAAATTCCCAAATTAATTTTATTTGTCATCTAGAAAAATCATTATACGTTATCTCAATTCATTAAATTCTTCATATCACCAAATGAATTTCCATAAAAGAATAGGTGATTATCAATTATCTTCCCCTAAAATATAATCAACTAATAATGAGAATGTGTCCCTATCTCTGTTGTTGTATCTCCATTCCATCTCTTTG
>PFRJ01000023.1 GCA_002788515.1 Nitrosopumilales archaeon CG_4_9_14_0_2_um_filter_34_16
CTCCGAAAAGAATTACTTTTCCTGGTGCAGAAGCTTTGGATTTCAATTGAATACATTAATTTTTAATGATTTATTCGATTTCCTCTTCGGTAATCTTTGTTTCGAAATCATCAATTTCATATTTCATTGATTCATCTTCTTTTAATTCGCCTCTTTCGATTAAGATTTGACGTACCAATAACCAATAAACTGTTGCTAATGCTTTTCTTCCTCGGTTGTTTGCTGGAATAATTACATCTAAGTTTGATGTGATGTTGTCTGTATTTGCAATTCCTATTATTGGAATTCCTGCATTTGTTGCCTCGATAATTGCTTGTTCATCTACTTGAGGATCTGAAATCAAAACAAGTTTTGGTTCAATGTAATACGGTAATGACGGATTTGTTAGTGTGCCTGGCATGAATCTTCTAAGTAGTTTTTTTGAGCCTAATGCTTCACAGAATTTTTCAATTGGTGTTTCTGCATATTGTCTGCCTGAACATACTATGAGATTTTCTGTTCCTAATCTGTTGATAAATTTGGCTGCTGTTTGTATTTTTTCTAATGTGATGTCTAAATCTAACATGTAAAGTCCCTCTGGACTGGCTTTTGTGATAAATGATCTCATGAATTTTGTCTTTACTTGTGTACCTACTCTAATTCCGGTTGCTAGAACCTTCTTTTTGATATCTGTTCCTTCAGTTTGTTGGCTCATGACGATTTTAAATCTCTGCCATACCGCGTATTAAATCATGCTCTGATAGGCGTAATAATTCATTTAATTTGGCCACTCTTTCTCCACCAACAATGCCCACTTTGAGCATTTTTGACTTTGTCGCTAAACCTATGTGAGATATCTGTGAGTCTGTAGATTCTCCAGATCTATGTGATGTGATTAGTTTTATGTTATTTTTCGTTGCTTCATCTGCAAACTCTAGAGCATCAAAAAGACTTCCTGCCTGGTTAACTTTTAGAATTGCTGCATTACATGATTTCTTCTCAATTGCTTTTTTCAAGATTTCTTTATTTGTTACAGTTAGATCGTCTCCTGTAATCAATGTTTTTGGAAACTTTGCAGTTAGTTCTGCCATATCTTCAAATGCTTCTTCATGAACAGCATCTTCTGCATAAATCAATTTGAATTTTTCAATAATGCTTGCTGCAAATTCAATTTGTTCTCCAGTCGAGTTTTCAAATCCTGCCCTACTGTATTCATATTTTGATTTTTCTTCATTCCATTGTGTTGATGATGCAAAGTCTACTCCTAATGACACTTCTTTTCCTAAAGTAAATCCTAAATTTTCGCATGCTTTTGCAGAAATTTCTAATGCTTTTTGATTTTCTAGTTTTGGTGCCCAGCCTCCTTCATCACCTCGCCCATTTGTAAAACTTGGATCTTCCTTCTCTAAAACACGTCGTAGTTCTTTGTGAACTGATAAATTAGTTTCAATAGCATCTTCAATTGTTTTTGAGCCTGTAGCACAAATCAATATTTCTTGAATATCTGGAGTTCCAGGTCCTGCATGTGCTCCTCCGCCTAATACATTTCCCAAAGGAAATGGAAAATTAAATGACTGTTCTGATGAAAGTATTTGAAACAATGGTTTGTCTAATGCTCTAGCTGCTGACTCCATAGCTGCAATTGTTACTGCAAAAGCTAATGCTCCACCAATCTTTGAATAGTTTGTTGTACCATCCAATGTTTTCAGAACATCGTGGATTGCTTTTAGATCTGATGATTCCAAACCTATGAATTTTTGAGAATTTTCTTTTAAAATTCTAAGACTGTCTTCTGGATTATTATTTGGAAAACTGACTGCTTCATATTTTCCTACACTTGCACCTGATGGTGCACATACTCTTCCAAGAAATTTATTATCTGTTTTAACATCTACTTCTATTGTTTTACTTCCTCTACTATTGTATAAGATCCGTCCTTCAATAGAGGAAATCTTGGCCAAGTTATTCTAACTCAGATTGAACTTCTTGTTTTCTTCTCTGAATTGCTTCGTAGAATGGAATTACTTGTTGTATTGTTTCAACAGTAGTCAAAAGCATTCTTCTACAACAATACCTCTCAAAACCTAAAGAATCAAGAGTTTTTGTAGGATCTTCACCTGCTTTAATTTTATTTTGATAATCTTCAAATTTATCAGCAATTAATTTTCCACATGTCAAACATCTAACTGGAATTAACACGATTGAAAAAGTAATCAAGGATTATAAAAACCATGAATGGAAGTTCTGTTGCGGGCGTCGCCCAGCCTGGCCAAAGGCGCTAGCTTGAGGGGCTAGTCTCTTAGGAGTTCGTGGGTTCAAATCCCATCGCCCGCATTGTGTCTTTTAGATCATTTTTCTAATTTTTGTAAAATTCTGATTAATTCCGCTCTTCTTTTCTCTTCTGTTATTACAGATCTAACATCGTCTACTAGAATTCTGTTAACATCTATTTTCCTTCTTGCCTCTTTTACAACTTTATCATATAATGAAAAAGTATACAGTTGAAGATACAAATTTTCCATCACTTCAAAAATTCTCGTTGCTTCATCAATCTTTCCAATTCTGATTTTATCAAATACCTGTCTTTTTAATTCCCCAACACAATCCAGTAATCCCAAAACATATGATTCTGGCATAACTGCCAATTTTTTATCTGATGGGATCTCTTTTTGTTCAATAATCGCAATCAAACATGCAGCTTCTACAAATTCTTGTTCTGGAATAATTAGATATCTTCTTAATCCTCCAGTTGCTTTTTTCTTATATTTATTTAATAGCACATTTGCTTTCTTAAGATTACTTTTTCCAGTTGTCATGTCTCCTTTATGTGCTGCAATAATTGATTTACTGCAAAGAATAATTATTTCTCTTGTGTTTGTAAGCAGGAATTCTCTAGCATCTTGAATCTCTCCTAAGGATTTTGCTATTTCATTTAGTGATTGCTTTACATTTTTTAATGTCATGACTATCAATGTTAAAAACCTAGGATAAAGCCGTTTGCTAAACTCTTATTTTGGATATGATTTCATAAAAGATATGGAAATTACTGTTGATCAAATGTATAATATTGAAAACAAAGGTCATGCTATGGGATTTTTAAAAAAATTCATGATGGAAAATGCTGGAGCTGCAGCAGTCAGACGTTTAATAGAAAAAATTGGAAACATAGAATCAAAAAACATTCTGATTTTTGTTGGATTAGGAAATAATGGGGGAGATGGATTGGTCATGGCTAGACATCTTGTTGGCTATGGGGCAAAAATCACAGTTATGCTTCTTGGCACTCCTGAAAAAATTAAAACAGAAGAAAGCTCTTGGAATTGGTCCATTTTAGAAAAAATGCCATCTGTAAAACTGATAACCGGAGATTCTTTTAATTTTGATTTCACTCCTGATGTGATAATTGATGGAATATTGGGCACAGGTATTATTGGCGAAATTAGAGAACCTTATGCTTCTGCAATAAATTACATCAACCAAACTAATTGTTACAAATTTGCAGTAGATGTTCCATCTGGATTGGATCCACAAACTGGATTGACTGCAAACATTTACACAAAGTGTGATATGACCGTAACTTTTCACAAAATGAAACAAGGTATTCCTAAACGAAAAGATTTGACTGGAGAATTATTTGTAGAAAAAATTGGAATCCCACCTGAAGCTGAAGAGGGTATCTTATGAAAGTACATCAAATCCAAGTTGGAAACATGCAAAATTTCTCATACATTGTTGAAGATGAGGATACTTGTGAGGCAATCATCATTGATCCTTCATGGGATTTAATAGAACTAGAAATGATAATTAAAAAAAATAATTTGAAAATAAAATATATCGTAAACACTCATCATCATTTTGATCACACATTAGGAAATGAAGCAATGGTAGAATCCACCAAAGCCCCTGTCATCCAACACGAATCTTCAGAATTAAAACACGACATTACAGTAAAAGATGGAGATTTTATTGAATTTGGAAATTCAAAATTAAAAATATTGCATACCCCAGGTCATTCACAAGATAGTATTTGTCTTGTTGGTGATGGAAAAATTTTCTCAGGTGATACTTTGTTTGTTGGAAATTGTGGCAGAATTGATTTGCCTGGAGGCAGTGCAAAAGATCTGTATCACAGTCTTTTTGATGTTTTATATAACTTGGATGAAAATTTAGTCATGTATTCAGGCCATAATTATGGACATTCTGAAACATCCACTCTTGGACAAGAAAAAATTACCAACCACGTAATGCAAAAACGAACTGAACAGCAGTTTATTGATGTGATGGGGTAGTGATTTAATGGAAGATTTTGAATTATTTGGAAATGTTGAACAAGGAAAAATTTTTCTAGATTCAATGAAATCTAAAAGATTTCTTTTTTCATTCGTAATTTCATATACTGAAACTTGTGAAGTTCCTGGAATTACATTTGCAGGTGCAGATAAGGATTCAATTCAGTTTACTCCTCCTGCAGATGCTGAATATCTTCATTATGGATATTGTAAAACAATTGATACAATTCCAATGACTCCTGATGGTAAACCTACTCCTGGGTTGTTGACAAAAACTGCTTTAGAATCAGCCAGTATTCCGCATTTGACAATTAATGCAGGAAGCAAAATTTCTCCACAACTTCCATTTGTTGACACTGGAATGTCATTTGGAAAAAATATATCAATTAATGACGCAATGACTGATTCACAAGTATCTCATGCTGTTGATTATGGCAGAATTGTTGGAAGAAGCATGGCATCTTTAACTGACTGTTTGATAATTGGTGAAAGTATTCCTGGTGGAACCACTACTGCATTAGCTGTACTCAAAGCATTAGGTTTTGATGCTAAAGTTAGTTCTAGCATTCCAAACAATCCAGTTGAATTAAAAAACCAAATTGTGAAATCTGCCCTTGAACGATTGGATTCTGATCACCCATACAGTATTGTGGCAAAAGTAGGTGATCCTATGATTCCTTTTGTAGCTGGAATGCTAAGTTCTGCATCTAATGTGTCTAATGTGATGTTAGCAGGTGGAACTCAAATGGCAGCAGTTTTGGCATTTGCATCAAAAATTGGATTTAATGAAGAAAATACTGTAATTGGTACAACCTCATACATTACCAATGATGAAAGTGCAAATTTTACTAGTCTTATCAAAGAAATCGCTGACATTCCGGCAATCGCTGTGAACCCTGCTTTGGAAAAATCTCGACATGCTGGTTTGAA
Organism: Nitrosopumilales archaeon CG_4_9_14_0_2_um_filter_34_16; assembly: GCA_002788515.1. GTDB lineage: Archaea > Thermoproteota > Nitrososphaeria > Nitrososphaerales > Nitrosopumilaceae > Nitrosopumilus. The sequence goes on from PFRJ01000023.1 coordinate 5,199, forward strand.
AGCATTTTCTGAAGGGTTTGCAAAGGAAGGTGTAGGGGCTGGGGGGAGCATCATTTCCTCGATGATTAAAACTAGAAATGATTCTGCAAAATTCTTAGAACTAGCAGAAAAAGAATACAATCGATTATTCACTTTACAGTAACTGATTTTGCTAGATTTCTAGGATAATCTGGATCTGTATCTTTTTCAAGTGCTGCATAATACGATAAAAATTGAATTGGAATAATTTCTGAAATCGGATATAACACTTGATCAATTTTTGGCATTTCTATCCAGTAATCATAAACATCACTTTCTATATCTGAAACCCCGATAATTTTTGCTCCACGAGCTTTGATTTCTCTTGCACTAGTTAATGTGTCTGCATATGTGGAATCATTTGGATTAATAATTATCACAAATACATTTGAGTCCATCAATGCAAGAGGCCCATGTTTTAATTCCCCTCCTGGAATTCCCTCCGCATGAATGTATGTTAGCTCTTTTAATTTCAAAGCTGCTTCTTTTGCAATTGGATAATTAATACCTCTACCAAGTACATAGATATCTGAGATGTCTTTCATCTTTTTTGCAATTTCTTGTATCTTTTTTGGATTTTCTAATATCTTTAAAACTGTTTGAGCAAATTTTTCAAAATTGATTGTTATCGTATTGTCGCTCAATTTTTGTACAATTTTATAAAGTACTACTAATTGTGATGTAAAACTTTTTGTTGCTGCCACTCCGATTTCAGGTCCACAATTCATCCCAATTACAATATCTGCTTCACGTGCAAGTGAAGATGTCAATAAATTAACAATGGCTATGATCTTACAATTTACCTGTTTTCCAATTTTTACTGCATCTAAAACATCTGCGCTTTCTCCACTTTGAGATATTGCAATGATGATGGAATTCTCTTCTATGCTATCTGGTGAAAATTGTAGTTCACTTGCCATGATTGGTTCTGCTTTAATTTTGGCATATTTTGAAAAGATTTGCTTTGCAATCAGTGCAGAATTGTAGCTGGTTCCACTGCCTGTAACGTAGATATTTTTTGCATGTTTGATATAGTCTGCAGTTTTTTCAATTGCCTCTTGTGTTTTCCCCCCAGCTTTCAATATTGTTTCATGCTGTTCATAAATTTCTTTTAATGTAAAATGTGCATAATCTCCTTTATATGCATCTCCGAATTCTTTAGACACTTTTGTAATTACATATTTTGCATGTTCTCCGTTATAATCTAAAATTTGAAATTTGTTTTCTTTTAAAATTACAAAGGTTCCATTTTCTAAATAAATTGCATTATCAGTATATTCAATGAATCCTAATACATCACTTGATAGAAAGAAATCATCTTGTCCTACTCCTATGATTAAAGGTTCATGGAATCTTGCTGCAGCTAATTGACCATTTTCAAACATTGCAACAAATGCATAATGTCCTTTAATTTCTGAAACTGTTTTCAAAATTGTCTCTTTGACATCTCTTGTTAATTCATAATTTTTTTGCAGTAAATTAGCAATGATTTCACTATCTGTTTCACTTTTGAAATCATATCCTTCATCTTGTAACTGTTTTTTTAATTCTTCAAAATTTTCTATTATCCCATTATGTACAATAGCAATTTTTCCTGAATTACTTGGATGTGGGTGAGCGTTAAAATCTGTTACTTTTCCATGTGTTGCCCATCTAGTGTGTCCAATGCCTATTTTTCCTGGAAGTGAATCTAATTGAATTTTTGAATTGACTTCGTTAACTTTTCCAATTCCTTTCTTTAATTCAATATGGTTATTTGATTCTGTAGCTACGCCGACACTGTCGTATCCACGATACTCCATTCGTTTTAATCCTTTTACAATTACTGGTGCTGCAATTT
>PFRJ01000079.1 GCA_002788515.1 Nitrosopumilales archaeon CG_4_9_14_0_2_um_filter_34_16
TTGTGGCCTTCGTAGTACAGTGGTTAGTATAGAGGATTGTGGATCCTAGGACAGGAGTTCGATTCCCCTCGAGGGCCCATTTTATTATTTTAAAAGTATAACCATCGAGTATTGCGCATATTGAGAGTAATCTAAGGAATAAATGGAAAAATATCCATTTATTTTTCAAAAGCTAGGCACAAATTAAATGGTAATAAATGGGCCTAAATTTTTTTTAAAATATACCAAATTTGCTAGATTCCATCTCTTCTTTGATTGCAAGCTTGAATCTAGGGGATTTGTTCTCAATATTTTTTGTCAGCCACGTGAGAAATTTTTTTTCTATTCCTTTGCCTTTTAATTTATCAAAATCTGATCCCATCATATCTGTTAGTTTTTCGATTAGTGTTCTATTCACACTTAAAACAAAAAAATGCCATCCAAAAGCAAATTCTGAATCTGTCATCACAAAATCTTCTTGACTGTGAACCATTTCTTCTAAACGCGACAATTGATGAGTTAGTGCTTTACTGGTTTTATCATAATCTACTGCAGATACGTTGATGTTAATTCTTCCCTCCATGTTATACTTAAGTACAAACAAAATAAAAGGATTACATTGATTCTTCATTTAATAGATGTTCAAAATCGATATCAAAATGCATTTTCATGATATTGATGTATGTTTGAATGGACTCCGGAATTTTATCCCCACACGCTACTCCTAATTTCTTTGCATTTATCCAAATTATTAATGTCTGTATGATTGTCAAAAATCGATCATTTTTAATTTCAGGCGAACCTAGAGACTTGGTATATCTTTCTGCAAATTCCCATGCTGTGATAAAATCTACACACTTTACACCAAAAATTGCTAATAATTGATCTTGCATGTTTTGTGTTTTTTTGAACGGTGTTTTGTTGATAATGTATGGAAAATTTACCTCATCTGGAAGACAACCTGGAAGTGGTCCCCAAATTGTAATTATTTTTGTGCCTTGTTTGAGTTTTTCAAATTTTTTTAACATATGATTTATCAGATTTTCGTCTGTAAACCAAAATAAAATCACTGATGCATCTGAGACATCCGACTCTGAAACATCTTGACAAATTAACTCTGCTTTGATGTTTTTGTCTTTAAGAATTTGTATCGCATGTTTTATTTTTTCTTGATTGTTATCTATGCCTACAGCTTTTCTAACATTGAATTCATTAATTGCAATCTCTATCCCTTTTTCACTAGTACAACCTAAATGATAAAAAACATCTTCTTCTCCTAACTCTGCAAATTTAAAAATTTCTCTAAATGCTTTATCTGGTAATTGAACATCTTCACCATTTAGCAAATTAGTTGGAAGAGTTTCTAGATAATCTTCAATTTTCATTAGTTTAATTGAGATAAATGAGAATTTATTCTCTTATGCTTTCAAGTTTTGAAACCGCTTGCCATAATTGTGTTCTTACATATGATGGCAAATTGGGATCTTGTGTAACATCATCTAGTAAACTAATTGTATTTGCAGCCCTTACTGATAATGAATTTTCTTGATTATTTAGATCTGTAATTAAGTCTGTTATTGATTTTTTTATTGTTTTTGGTGTTGAATTACTTGAAGCAATTTGATTTAATGTCTCTATTGCTTCCTTCATTGATTCTTTATTTTGTGCGTCGTCTGCCATTTTTACACCTTTTATTGAAATTAGTGGTATATAGTTACATCTCTACAAAAACATTGTCTGATTCTATTACAACATTATACGATGTTAAATCTCTAATTTTTGCTGGGAATTTCAGTAATTTTCCACTCTTACAATCGAATTCTGCTGCATGCCATCCGCAAGTAATTGTACTCTCATTTAATTTTCCTTCTGATAAACTAGATCCTGAATGAGTGCAAGAATCATCAGTTGCAAAATATTCGCCATTGATGTTTGCAACTAGTATGTCTCGCCCATCTATGGATACTTTGATCATTTTTCCAGGTGTGATATCTGCTGTTTTACCTGCCACAATTTTTCCCATCGTAGTTTTTATCTAATCATTCTTAATATTTTTTCGTATATGAAACATACAACAATCCGAAATGCCACTGTCTCTGATAAAATATCTATTCTGAAATTCTGCCAAAATACTTTTTCTTGGGGTGATTACGTAGAACATGTTTGGGATTTTTGGTTGTCTGAGGGTTACTTGTTTTTAGCTGAAAAACTAAATCAAGTTGGAATTTGTCATGCATTTTACTCATTGGATCAAATTTGGATTGAGGGAATTCGAATCCATCCTGAATATCGTCGTCAAAAAATTGCATCTGACCTTGTTACCCATGCTGAAACTATTGGAAAAGAAAAACATGTTTTGTTTTCTTATATGTTGATTGATACTAAAAACACTGCATCTTTTTCCATGGCTAATTCTCTAGGCTACAATATTTTTCAAACATGGAATTTTTACTCTCTTGACCCAAAAATCAACTTAAATCATAATGTGTCTTTTGAATATGGTTTTGATCACCAACCCCATCCACATTATGTTCAATCTTGGAGATGGTTGCCACTTGATGATGTGGCTATGTCATTGTTGACTGCACAAAATTGTATTGTAAAATCTACTCTATCTGACGACAATTCATTTGCAATTATAACTGATTCAGATCATTTTAACAAAACATTGATTGTTACGTTATTTTCATATTCTGATGACTCTGTATTACAAATATTATCATTTTTACAGAATTATGCGATGAAGAATAATTATGAACGAATTCAAATTTTAACTAAAGAAGAATTGCCTCTTTTTGATTCATTAGATTATAAAATTTCATTCCATTTAATGAAGAAATCATTGACTTAGTCTGATTTTACAATTCTTATTGTATTGCTCAAAATCCCTAAACTCTCAATTTCCATTTCTACTTTATCACCATCTTTCAAAAACACTGCATTTGGTTTGTTTAGCATTACACCTGCAGGCGTTCCTGTTGATATAATGTCTCCTTTTTCTAGCGTCATAACTTTGGAAATTTTTGAAATAATTTCTGGGATTTTTATGAACATGTTGCTAGAGTTAGAGTTCTGTCTGACTTCGCCATTAATTTTGGTGGTCATTTTTAGATTTTGAGGATCTTGTATTTCATCAGATGTAGTTATCCATGGTCCACATGGTGCAAATGAATCGAAACTTTTTCCTCGTGTAAATTGCTTGTCTTTGAACTGAATGTCTCTTGCAGACACATCATTAAGTATCATGTATCCAAATATTGCATCCGCAGCATCTTTTGTACTGATATTTTTACAATTTTTTCCAATGATTAAGGCTAATTCTATTTCATAATCTAACTGCGTTACAAAATCTGGACATATGATCTCTGAGTTTGTACCGTTTAATGCTGTTCGTGGTTTTATCACAATTGCAGGATCTTCTGGTGCCTGTAATCCTTGTTCTTTAGCATGGTCTACGTAATTAAACGCAAGACAGATTATTTTGTTGGGATTTGGAATTGGTGGCAACAATTTGAATTTTGAAATGTTTTCACCATATGGCAAATCATTGATTTTGCCTTTAATTTCATCATACCATCCATCAAAAAGAAAATCTTTCACATTTTGAGGAATCGGCACTCCTGTCAAGTAAGTAATTTCATCTTTTGTAGATACTTGATCTCCTTTTATGAAACCATATGTTTCATTATTGTCGTATAACAACCGTGCTATCTTCATAATTGATCACTTGTGTGTAAAAATTGCTTGATTTTGTGAATCTTTTCTACAATATCCAAATCTGACAAATTGAATCTCTTCTCCTTCCTTTAATTGTAGATAATGCGGTTCTGTATAAACGTCCAATTCTTCTAAACTATCTTCATTAAACTCATCACCAATGAATAATGCTTTAGGGATGATCATCTTTATTTCATGTGCTGTCTTTTGCGGTACCCATTGAATTTTTAGAATATCTGTTTTCTCATTATTTTCAATAAATTTCCCCTCCATCTCTACTCCTTGTTTAGTAATTGATACATTTCCTAAACCTAAAAGACGAATTTGCATGCCTTCTTTGATATTTTGTGCATCGTCTCCTGAAATATAGAAATTTTCATCAATCTCGATAGTTCTTTTTCCCATGTCTTTGATTGGATGATTTGAAATTTCAATAGAAGATATTGGTAAATTTTTCACTCTAAGTTTTTTTGCGTTGTTTACCATGAACAATCTGATGCTGTCTGCATCAACAAATTTTCTGTTAAATGATTCTAACGCGTCAAATGGTGCAAGAGTATCAGCTTTGGTTAATCCTAATGACATGATGAATTTTCTAATTGCTTCTGGTTTTATTCCTCTTCTTCTCAATGCTTCTAAAGTAGGTAGTCTTGGATCATCATACCATGAGACTTTTCCTTCTTCAATAAGTGGTTTGATGATTCTCTTTGATATTGGCATTCCCTTGAATTCTAGTCTGGAGAAAAACCCTTGTATTGGCTTTCTCATGTTTAATGCATCTAAAATTGCATCAATTAGCTCTTTTCTTAATTCAAATTCTTTTGAACGAAACGCATGAGTGACTCCATCTATACTATCTTCTATGGCAACTGCCATATCGTAACTTGGCCAGATTCGATATTTTTCTCCCAAAGTGTAATGTTTCTCCTCAATAATTCTAAACAAAACAGGATCTCGCATAACTGCATTGTCTGCTTTCATATCTCCACGAAATCTTACGATGGCATCTCCTGGTTTGACTTTCGTTTGCATCTTTTCCCAATTCTTGTTATTTTTTTCAATATTTTCCATACTGCATTTACATGCTTTTCGCTCTCTTCTGTTTTTACTAATATCCTCTCTTTTGCAAGTGCAGATGTATGCTTTTCCCGAATTGATTAATTCTATTCCTTTCTCGTAAAATAATTCCATATCGTCTGATGTATTTTTCACAATATCGAATTCTATTCCTAACCATTCTAATCCTACCTTTATGGCTGCATGATATTCCATTCTTTCTGCTTCTGGATTTGTATCATCCATTCTTAGAATGAATTTGCCTCCATACATCTTTGCATATTCTGAATTGATGATAGCTGCTTTTGCATGACCGATATGAGGATAACCGTTAGGTTCTGGGGGAAACCTTGTTATGACTTTGCCTTGTTCTGCATCTTTTAATTCTGGCAACCCCTCTCTTTCTTCAATTTTTTCTTTAGGTACTAAAATTTCCGGAAAATTTTCTTTAATCTCTTTTTCTTGTTCTTCCAATGATAACTGATTTATTGTTGAAACTATTTCAGAAATATCTCCAGAAATTTCTTTTACTTTATTTCTAAATTCTGGTTTTGTTCCTAGTATTTTTCCCAAAATTATTTTGTCTCTCGTTTCTCCACCATGCTCAAAAGCATTTTGGAGAGCCATTTTTCTTATTTCTTTTCTTAATTCTTCATCCATACTAACTCACATCTGTTGACAACTATACGCTTCGCTTGACTACAAAATCTAATAATGAAACCAACTCTGCTTTTGCTGGACCTGAATATTCACCTAGTGATTTTTCAGCTCTTTCAGCGTATTTTAGTGCCTGATTTCTAACATTTTCTTCTATTCCTAAAGATTTGATGACCTCTACAGCTTTACCAAGATCTTTTTTTGAAATTTTTGGATTTCCAAACGCTTTTAGAATTATTTTTTTATTGTTCCCCTTTGCTAATTTTATTGCCATCAAAATTGGAAGTGATTTCTTTCCTTCTCTTAGATCATTACCTACTGGTTTTTTTGTAATTTTAGGATCACCCATTACTCCGATGAGATCATCAGTTATTTGAAACGCAATTCCTAGATTTCTTCCAAATGATGAAAGATTTAAGATGTCTTTTATTTTGTTTGTTGCACAAATTGCTCCCATAGCACAAGACACATCAAACAATGCTGCAGTTTTCTTACCAATCATTGTGATGTATTCTGCTTGTGATGGAATTTTTCTCTCTTCTGCCATTTTAACATCTAATAATTGACCTTCACACACATCTACACATGCTTTTGCAAGTCTAGATACAAGTTGAGTTGTAGCGTTTGTTGATAATTTAGAATCAGTTATGATTTGAAATGCTTTTGAAAACAAAACATCGCCTGCAAGTATTGCAATTGGCATGCCAAATTTTTTATGTACTGTAGGAACACCATGACGCATCTCATCATTATCCATGATATCATCATGTACTAATGTAAAATTGTGAACCATTTCTACTGCACTTGCAGCAGGCATTGCATTGGAAATATTGCCTTTCAAAATCTGACAACTTCTAATTACCATGTATGGTCTGAGTCTTTTCCCACCGTTAACGATTAGGTGTCCTGCTGCATCATAGAGTTTTTTAGGATTTCCTTTTAGTTTTGAATTTAGATATTTGTTAACTATTTTTGCATTTTGTTCCATTTGTTTAGTTTTATTCATTTACTAATCTCCATTTGTCCTTTGGCAGGTGAATTTCAATTGCTTTTTGTAATTCATCGTGAATTTCACTACTCATCCATGTAGATAAGATATTTGCATGTTTTTCAAGCATGGCCTTGTCTGATTTATCCAGCAATTTCAACGCAATAAGCATCCATGGACAATAGACCTGAGGATTTTTCTTTATTTCCAAAAGTAACTCTTTAGACGAAATCCATTTAATTTCATCAATTTCGCCTTCAATTTCTTTTAACTCTGTTAACTTATCAATAACTCCAATCAGAGTTCCACATATTTCGTTTTCAGATCCTACGTCTTTGTATGGTACATGATACTCAAATTTATGTAAGTAATCTAGTGTCCCTGAAATCCCTAATTCTTCTGGCATCCTTCTTTCT
>PFRJ01000074.1 GCA_002788515.1 Nitrosopumilales archaeon CG_4_9_14_0_2_um_filter_34_16
AGGTTCTGGTGTTGGTTCAGGTTCTGGTGTTGGTTCAGGTTCTGGTGTTGGTTCAGGTTCTGGTGTTGGTTCAGGTTCTGGTGTTGGTTCAAGATTAACTCTAGAGCCAAATTCAGATAGAATGTCTTCTGCGTCTTTTGATTTTTTAGTTTCAGCCAATTTTATATTCCCAGTATAGCAATTTGCTCTTTCGCTTTTATTTAATTTTTCAGGTATTTCCTTTCAAATAGTCATCAAATAATTTTTCAAGATCGTCATCATCAGTACATTTTCTAATTTTCTCGACTAGATCTGTTTCTTCAATCTCATAACAATTCATTACATCTTGAGAATCTTTGAAAACCAGTATTGCTTTGTTTTTAAAAATACAATGATATAGTTTTTCTCTCTCCATTTTTTCAGGTTTAAACTTGATACCATTTTCATCTACTGAAACAGGATATTCCATAAAATGGTGAACAACTAGCAATATTTAGAGGAATACGTAATATAGTAATAGCCAAAATAAATTAGAAAGATATTGGAAACCAGGGTAGTTTTCCACATAGATTTCGATTATTTTTATGCTCAATGCGAAGAGATAAGATCTCCAGAACTTAAATCAAAACCAGTATGTGTTTGTGTTTTCTCAGATAGAGGTGGAGATAGCGGAGCTATTGCAACTGCAAATTATACAGCAAGGAAGTATGGTGTAAAATCAGGAATACCGATTACGTTTGCAAAAAAGAGACTTGAAGAGAGACATGACGCCGTTTTTTTACCAGTGGATTTTGATTTCTATTCTGAAATATCAGAGAAAGCCATGGAAATAATGAAAAGTAATGCAGATATTTTTGAATATGTAGGAAAAGATGAAGCATATTTGGATGTCACACAGCGCGTTGAAGGAAATTTTGAAAGAGCCAGTCACCTAGCACAGCAAATAAAAAATTCCATCAGAGATAAAATAAAGATTAGTTGTTCAGTAGGAATTTCACCAAATAAATTAATTTCAAAAATAGCATCTGATTTTCAAAAACCAGATGGTCTTACAGTTGTACCTCCAAATAGAATAGAAGAGTTTTTAGAATCACTAAAAATCAGAGTCATTCCAGGAATTGGGAAAAAAACTGAAGCAAGATTTTTAGAGATGAATTTAGAAACAATTCAAGATTTAAAAAAATTAGATATTTTTACTTTAAATAAAGAATTTGGCAGGAAAAATGGAGCATATATCTTCAATGCATCAAGAGGGATAGATGATGAATTAGTTAAAGAAAGAGAGGCAAGCATACAATATAGTAGAATTACAACATTAAAGAAGGATTCAAAAGATTACGAATTCCTATCTGAAAATATTTTGGAATTATGTAAAGAAGTACACAGTATAATTAAAAAAAATAATCGAATGTTCAGATCAGTTGGAATACATTTTGTTCAATCGGACTTATCAAACAAATCAAAATCTAAAATGTTAAAAAATCCTACCGAGAGCATAGAAGAATTACAAAAAAGTGTAATTCAGTTACTAAAAGAGGCACTAGAGAATCAAACAATCACAGTCAGGAGATTAGGGGTCAAAGTGTCAGAATTGTCAGAAATTCAAGGACAGAGAGACATCACATCATATTTTTAGATAGAGTGTATATTATCGCTCTAGTTTTTTGAGACGTCTTGATTCAATCACAATTACAATCAAAATGAAGGCAAATAGCCACGGCAAGAACATTATTTCACCAGCAATTTTGTGATATTCTTCCCATGCCACAGGATCAGTGGTTACTTTTAGTGCATACCAAGATAATGAAAAAATTCGTATCAGATTAACTGTGATAGTTCCGATAATTCCTAAAACAAAATAAATGAATTTTCTAGTTCTAGGAATGTTCAATTTTAGCATGAATGCCCCAATCACCAATGAAAAAATGATAATGCTGTGAACTCCAGCTGATGGCCAGAACACTTGAAGAGCCATTGAACCATGATCACCACGTAAGAACATGACATTATCTCTTGCAACTGCAGTTCCAAGATCAAGTACTGTGATCAACCAAACATTTGCTTGAACAAAGTATGGTACAACATATTGTAATGGACCAAGTGTGTCATATGGAAAAAAGGCATCTAGTGAAAGAATGATTGCGGTTCCAGTTAGAAATATCGGGCCTGCGGGAGCGATTCTAATCCATCTTTTTCCAAAGTAAATACTCAAAGATACAACAATGAAAATCGCCATCACAACAAAATCCCACATCCAAGTCCACGAATAGATTAACTGTACGTCAAACATTTCTGCAGATGCAACAATATAATCTCTCAGACCATATTCCAATGAAATAAGATACAAAATTGTTACAAGTGCTAATGGTATTACAGATAACAGCCGTTTCTTTGAAAGGATAATTTTTAATCCAATTAGTTCAGCTACAACAAAAATGAGTGCAAAGAAATATCCGCCTCTACCTTCATTCCAGCTCCATGCAATTGAATCAGGAAATGCTATGATTGAAAAAAGAATTGGACTAGAGATAATGAAAATTCCAAAAAATAAATTCCAATTCTGCATAGTCATGAATCAAAATAAGGCAAATAAATATCCCAACTGTGACGTTTGGAAACTAAGATAAATCACAATACAAATACGAAAAATTAATCTTCAGAATTCTCTATTTCTTCTGCTTCAGGATCTCTTCTGCTGGGTCTGATCGGGATGTAAATGAATGTCATGATAATTCTGCAAAAGACTACAAGATACATTCCAAGGTCGCAAAAATTTACCTAAATAGTGATTTCTAATACATCAAGATCCAGAATCAAGTTTACACTCAGTTTTGAGCGATTTAACAGTTGTAAAATAAGTCAAAACAAGAATTCCAATGGCAAAGATTCTGATTGGAATCTCATAATTGGTCAGAAATGCACTTGCGGTTGCACCAACAGAACCAAAAATAGAGATCACCGTAAATCCGATAGGTCCGCAACTACACGCACCTGCAGCAGCACCAATGATAGAACCAAAAACACCACTGCCCATTTTTTGTTTTGATTTTTTGAGAGTGTGTATTCGAAATATGTTCATTGGTAAAACCAATGCAGATAGAGCAGAAATTATTATAATCAAAACGAATCCGAATTCAGTTCCAGATGGAAGGTGGCTAACAAGATACGGATCTATAAAAACATATTCAGATAAAATCAATAATCCAAACAACATGGATGTAAAAATAATAACTGCAGTTAGAAGATAGCGAGGATTTGAAAACACAAGTTTGACAGTAGATATCATCTAGACCATAGTGTCCAATATTTGCTTAAACACAGAAAATGGTTGTGCACCACCAAGTTGGTGTTGTCCTTCAGAACTTACGATAAAGAATCCAGGAGTACCAGAAACACCATGTTCTTTTGCTTGTTGAATGTTATATTGTACACGTTTTGAGTATTTTCCAGAATCAAGACAACTATCAAATAAATCCATATCAAGTCCTAAATTGAATGCGAATGCTTTCAATCGTTCATTATTTGCCCATCCACCATCAATTTGAGATTCTTGTGATTTGTAAAGGACGTCATGATATTCCCAATACATTTCTTGATCTTCGGCACAGTATGATGCTTGTGCTGCTTTTGGAGAATCTGCTCCCAAAAATGCCAAATCAACGAAAACAAGATTTGCTTTTCCAGTTTCAATATAATCGCGATATATTGCAGGCTTTGTATTGTGAAACCAATTGTAGCATTGATGGCATTGATAATCACCAAATTCAACAATTGTTATGGGAGCATTTGGATCACCTAAAATTGGAGACCCCATCGCGGTAGAAATTGTTCCATGGGTTCTACCCATATCAAGATTAACAGTTTCAGAAGAGGACGCAGATAATGAGACTACAATACCAGATATAATTGCAATAGCAACTACTCCAATAACTACGCCCATTTTATTCATAATTCAAATCAAAGAGGATGGTTAAAAAAACTTATTCCAAATTACGAGAAGATTTTCGTTTAAACAAATTTGTGAATTTTGCAATAGCAGTATCAATTGGACATACTTCACAAGCAATGTTTGATGAATGGTTATCAAGGTGTTTTTCAAACTTTTCTCGGGAATTAAAAACAAGATCACATTTTTCACAATAAACCTTTGCGATATTGTTTTTTACTATTTTTCTCATGAACGTTTTTTATCATTATTACTTATAAAGATCCTGTTAAAAATCAAGACAAGTATAAAATCACAGATAAATTTGTCATAGAGTTTTTATTTTCATATTAGAAGTTTTATGACATCGTATCTCAAAATATCAAACAAAACCTAATCAACAATAAATGATAAGTTAAAGTGTGTTTAGAAATCATAAACAAGGAAATAGTTAAATTTTTTAAAGATTCATAGATAATGAATTTTCATATGGACGTTTAGTTCTACTTGATATTGTGTAATAAAACCACAGTGAGTACAGGAAAACATTCCGTCTTGAGAAGAATTAGCAGTTTTTTCTATTGTTTTTCCGGAGATAGATGTGATATTTATCAAATTATTGTTTGCAATTACGGCAAAATTTTTCCCTTCGCCTATAGAAATCAAATATTCTTTAATTGCAGAAATCACATCATTAGCATCAAGACTGTCATGATCATCCAAAGTAGAAAGAGTGAATTGTTGATTTTTCAAAGTGGGGATAGCTTCAACTTTATCGGCAACATAAACAAGTAGCTCATTTCTTACTGACAGTATATCTTTACAGTCAATTGTGAGCATAAATAATCACGATTAAATCAATATTTTAGTTTAACATAGATTTGAAAATGATTATTATGGTTTAATCATGTGAATATGATCAGATGAGAGATTCAGAAACATTTGGAGTAGAAAAAGGTCATGGTGAAGAAGTTGTCTCATGGTTAAATGAACAAGCAAAAAACCATTCTATGAAACTTGAAGCCAGATTGTATGGGTATAGTGTTTCAACTGAGAATTTTGGAGATTTTGAAATGTTTTCATGGATAGGAAATGTACAAAGTGCAAGAAAAATGATCATCAAAGCAAGTAAAAGATTCAAAGTAAAGGTAATTGAAGGAGGATATAAACCAAAAGAGAAAATAATTAAAATAAAAAAATTTGATTTTGCCAAAGTAAAGAAAGGAGATAAAACAATAGGTCAATTAGAATTTGTGTCTTCAAGATTCGGAAACAGCCAATGGGAGATTCAGAATGAAGAACGTCATTAATTCCAAGGATTTGTGTGCCAAATGAAAAAAATAGGAATCATAGGATTAGGAATGTTAGGAAATGCAGTTGCATTGCACTTACTGGATTCAGGTTTTGAAGTTACAGCATATAATAGAACAAAAGAGAAGACATTGCAAGTAAAAGCAAAAGGAGCACATATTGCAGAATCCCCAAAAGAAGTTTCTGAAAAGTCAGAATTGGTAATAATTGTAGTAAAAAATACCGATGCTGTAAAGCAAGTATCATTTGGACAAAATGGCATCATAGAAGGAAATCATGAAAAATTAATTGTTGCAGACATGAGCACAATTGAACCATCAGAATCAAAGAATATTTCAAAAAGATTTCTAGAATACGACATAATGAAGTTAGATATTCCAGTTATGGGAGGTCCCAATGTTGCAATCACGGGAGATTTAGTAATGATGGTATCGGGTGAAAAGGAATGTTTTGATTATTGTGAAAAAGTACTAAGAGTAATTGCAAGTAAGATATTTTTTTTAGGAGAGAGTGGAGTTGCTCACACGGTAAAACTAGCAATGAATCTTCAAATCACTATGCTCGCACTAGCGCTATCTGAAAGTATTACTTTTGTAAAAAAAGCAAATGTAGATCCAAAGAAATTCCTTGAAATTTTAAACTCTACGTATTTTAAAACTGGAATGAGTGAAAATAAAGCACATAAAATGATTGAAGGGAAGTACGACACGACGTTTACACTTGCAAATCTAAAAAAAGACATAAGCACCATCACAAGTACCGCAGAGGTTCTAGGAATAAAGTTGCCAATGATTTTCAAAGCTGAAGAAATATACGAAAATGCAATCAATGCAGGGTTTGGAGAGATAGATTATACTGGGATTATAGAATATTTTAAAAAAATTAATGAGTAGTGTGAAATCATGAACAAAAATCAACAAAAATTCTATAAGTTATGAATACATTACTAAAATATGCGATTAAATGAGAAAGTTGCCATCGTCACAGGAGCATCAAGTGACATAGGCAAAGGAATAGCAAAGAGATTTGCAGAAGAAGGAGCCAAAGTGATCCTAGTAGCAAGAAATTTAGAGCAACTAGAGTTAGCTAGGAAAGAGATTGGAAATGAGGAATCAACAGCATCAATATCATGTGATTTAACTGACGAATCTCAGGTGATGCAATCCATAAATCAAATCATGGATACATATGGGAAAATCGATATTTTAGTAAATAATGCAGGTGCAATAAACGATCCAGTACATTTTCATGAAATGCAAGATTCTGAAATTAAAAAATTAATTGATGTGAATTTGTTCGGAGTGTTTCATATCACTAAGGCAGTTCTTTCAAAAATGTCAGATGTAAAAAACGGAGTAATCATAAATATCGGTTCAATTTCAAGTGAAAGAGCAATACCAAGAGTTCATTTGGCAGTGTATTCATCTACTAAGGCTGCAATTGCCATGTTTACAAAATCAATTGCAGTAGAATATGCAAGAAAAAACATCAGATGTAATTGCGTCAATCCAGGAATCATCAATTCAGGAATGATAAAACCATATTTGGATGATCCACAAGCAAGAAAAATTCTTGAAGAAAGATTACCACTTGCAAGAGTAGGAGAACCAGA
>PFRJ01000021.1:0-408 GCA_002788515.1 Nitrosopumilales archaeon CG_4_9_14_0_2_um_filter_34_16
GACTAAATCAGAACCAATAGAAGAATCGTTCTCAAGTCCTAGAGGCTCACTACCAAAAGAATCCACAGACGAACTTCCTCAAGAATTAGATCTTGCACCCAAACCAATAGAAGAGACAGAGGAAGCTACACCTGAGCAATTAATACAAGTAAATGATTTACAGCAACAAATTGATGAATTAGAAAATATACTCGCTAATCAAAATCTACAAAAATCAAACTCTGATAATGATATATCTGAAGAAGCTACACCTGAGCAATTAATACAAGTAAATGATTTACAGCAACAAATTGATGAATTAGAAAATATACTATCTATTCGATTGAATACTTCAGATGACCCAACATATGAACAATTATCAAAAGTAAAGGAATTAGAAAAAGAAATTGAAAAACTCGAAGCCATTGA
>PFRJ01000021.1:421-7170 GCA_002788515.1 Nitrosopumilales archaeon CG_4_9_14_0_2_um_filter_34_16
GCCATTGATATTGAACATGAAATAATTCAAACTCTACGAAAACAAAATAAAAAACTTGACGATATTGAACATAATCTTCATAATCCGAGAAAAAATGAGAGTATTTCTTTTGAATATAATACATATGATGCTTATTGTGTAAAATGTAAAATTAAACGTACAATCAAAAGTCCAGAAAAATCCATTATGAAAAATGGCAGACATGCTGTTAGAGGAATTTGTTCTGTTTGTAATAGTAAAGTTTTTCGAATAATAAAAATGAAAAAATAATTTAATTTAAATTATTTTTAATTCTAAGAAATAATGCCTGTTCCTGATTGCCATGCTTGGTTGAATTTTTTGATGGCTTCTTGATATGCTACAATAGAATCCTCGCCAGAAGTTTTTAGAAACTTTTCCCACTGTTCATTAAATTTTTTTATTGATTCAATGTTTGTTTCTTTGAAGATGTTTTCCATCATTTTTGTTTGTTGTTTAATGTATTCGGGACCAATTTCTTCCCAAGTATTCTCCCAACTTGAACTAACTTTTTTCAATAATTCTGCATCTGATTCTATTGCTTTTTGACAAGCTTCATGATATGTCATCAAAGTTTCATTTGTAGCCTTTTGCCATTGTGCAAGAGATTCTTTCCAGCCGTTTAATGCTGAATTGTAATCTTCCCATGCTTTCTCAAACTCTGGTTTCTTTGAAGTTTTAACTTGTTTTTTTGGCTTCGAAAGTGGTTTTTTTACTGATTTCTTTCTAACCACATTTTTCTTCTTTACTGCCATATTCTTGATTAAAAATAGTAGATGTTAAATCTTTCAATAACTTCAAATATTGAAAAAGACTATTCCAATTTCCACTAAACTTTAGATGCTTTAGAAAAATTCACTGTGTGTTCTCTATCTTTATTTTTGAACAATTCATAGTGTTTTACACATAAATTTCTGGTTTCTCTAAAACTAATCTTTACTGTTTCAACTGATTTCTGCTTACATTCTGAAATACTGCATTGCAATATGTCAAATAATGAATATTTACTAATAAAACTTTAAAATTATGTAATTACCAATGCTAACTTTTTATGAATGCAAACTATCAAAAAATTATGGATGACGACGAAAAAGGTAAACGCTTTTTAGAATTAATCAATGATCAAAACAATGTTCAATGGAATATTATTGCAAAACTATCTTCACTAATACAGTTGGAATGGAATTCTTCCCAATTGCAAAATGATCTTGAAATACTAGTGGAAAAACATTCCAAAATTACTAAAGAACTTAACAGTCTTGATGATGGCAGTATTTTATAATGCTGAATCTACCATTAATGCGATAAATAACACTGCCAAATATGGACTAGAGAATTTAAACAAAGTCCATGCAGCTTTTTCCATTGGCTTGATAATCACCCATATTGATAATGCAATCATTAAGGCTCCTGATGCAATTGCTGTCCATAGATATACTGCTCCTACCATCTCTTCACCACTTTCAGTTGCTAGAAAGAATGGGGCAATTGAAAATAATACCATTACAACAGTTGAACCTGCTATAGCTCTTGCCGATGTTTTTTCAGATTGTACTGCAGTTAACATTGGAACATTTACTTTGTTATAATCGTCTTTGAAATGTAATGTCAAAGCCCAAATATGCATTGGAATCCAAATAAACACTAATCCTGCCATTGCAAGACCCATTGTCCATAAATCAGACATACTTACAGCTACCCACCCAATCATTGGTGGTGAACCTCCACATAATCCACCTAAAATTATGTTAGTTCTGGAATTCCGTTTTAACATGTAAGAATAAACCAGAATATTATTCGCTAATCCAAATGCGATGAATATGGTTGCCCATGCACCTTGCTCTAATGTTGTTGTAAACGATATTCCAAATGCCAAAACTAGCGATATTCCAGCTAACACCAATCCAAAATTTCTTGCTTTAACTGCAGGAAAGATTCGTTTTGATGGAAGTGGTCTGCCTTTTGTTCTTTCCATTATGGCATCAATATCTCTGTCATGATAATTTGTCAAAGTATTTGCAGCAGCTGAGCCAGCTGCCACTGAAAATAACATAAATACCCATGTAACTGGCGAAATTTCTATATTGTAAATATTGGATGCAGTTAACGCAGCACCAAATGCAGTAAATACTAGTAAATACCAAATTTTTGGTTTTGTTAGTTCATAATATACGGCGACTCTGGATTCTGACTTTTGTTTTTGCAATCTTAGTCACTATCCTTTGATGGCATATATGGCATTGCTTTCATTCGTGATTTCATTTCAATAAATGACTCTGATGACTGAATTCCTTCAATCCTACCAATTCGTTCCGAGACCATTTTATGCATATGATCCAATGATTTTGCATACATTGTTACTAGTATGTCAAATCTACCTGTAACTTCAGCAACTTCTCTGACTCCATCAATCTTGAATAATTCTTCAATAATGTGATCTCGTTTTTTTGTATCCATATTAATTCCTGTCAGTGCTTTTACGTTATACCCAAGTTCTTCATCGTTTACTATGATTGTAAAGCGTTCAATCAATTTTCTTTTAACAAGTCTTTTGATTCTAGAATATACTACCGATGAATTGACATTAATTTTTTTTGATAAACGTGGAACTGAAATTGATGCATCATTTGATAATTCTGATAAAATTTGTAAATCCAATTCATCTACTTTTGCCGTTTAAAACACCTGAAGCGATCTAGATTTTTGGATCTTATAAAGTTATTATTGTAAAAATTGCAAAAAATAATCTAAATCTTACCTTTTTTGTATAACATTTCTGCTAACAGCACTGCTCCTTTTGCAGAACCCATTTTTTTATTGTGTGAGAATAGCATGTATTTTAAACCATGATCAAATAATTCTTCTTTTTCTACTCTTCCAATTGTTGTAGTCATTCCATCGCCTACGGTTCTTTCCATTCTTGGTTGAGGTCTTGTAGGATCGTCATGAAATGCATAGTATTTTTCTGGAGCTGATGGTAATCCTACTACTGAGATATCTTCATTGCATTTATCATAGGTCTCTTTTGCTTTAACGGGATCTATTTCCTGTGTAGTTTCTACAAAAACAGATTCTGTATGTCCGTCTATTACTGGAACTCTGGTACATGTACAGCTAACTCTGATGTCCGCATCTATAATTTTGCCATCTTTTAGTTTGCCTAAAATTTTTCTAGTTTCTAGTCTAACTTTGCCTTCTTCTTTTGGAATGTATGGTATGATGTTGTCTGTAATCCCCATTGCAGATACTCCTGACTTTCCACCACCAGATATTGCTTGCATTGAAGTCATCATAACTTTTTTTGCTCCGTATTTTTCAAGTAATGGCTTTAATGTAATAGCTAAACCAGTTGTAGTACAATTTGGTAGTGGTGCCACCCATCCTTTCCAATTTCTGTTCTTTTTCTGAATTTCCAACAACTCTGCTTGTTCATCATTAATCCCTGGAATTAGTATTGGAACATCTTCTTCATATCTATAAGCTGAACTAGTTGAAATAACTGGTAAATCTGCTGCCATCTTGGTTTCAATGTTTCTAGCAGCTTCTGATTCAACAGCTGAAAATACCAAATCTAATTGGGAAACATCCAAGTCATCAATTGATCTCACTATCATTCCTTTGATATATTCTGGAATTTCGCCACCTACATCCCATGCTACAATACCGCTTGAATCCTTAATTGCATCAATGTACTTTTTTCCTGCAGAACGTTCAGATGCTGCAATTTGAGTTACCTCAAACCATGGATGATTATTTAAAGACTGGACAAATTCTTGACCAACTGCACCTGTAACTCCAATTATTGCCACTCTTTTCTTATCCATGTTTTGATTGTTGATCGCTTTCAACTAATAATCGTTTTCTGAATTACCAAAACATACTAAATCTGCTAATTCTATTTGGAACTGTGAAAATAAGAGTAAAATCATCTGTCATTAAACATATTCCAGTAATACATGGCGGAAGAAATCCACTAACGATACTTGATCCCTCTATTATTGATTTTAGTTCTAATGTCACTCCTATTGGAATTCCATCATCTGTAAAGAAAATCCTTAAGAAAAATATTGACAATATCAAAGATTATCCAGATTTTAGTTCGTCACTCGTTTTGTCAAGCCTAAAAAAATATACTAAATTAGAAAAATCCAATCTATTGGTTGGAAATGGTGCTATTGAAATTATCTATAATTTCTGTTTTGCATTTCTATCTAAAAAAACTTCTGTTTTGATTTCAATCCCCACTTTTCAAGAATATGAAATAGCTGCAAAGCTAAGTAATTGTAAAATATCTTATTTTAAAACTATGGATTTATCTAAAAATCTCGATTTATTTATTTTACAAATTCCAAAACGTGGTTGCATATTCATTTGTAATCCTAACAATCCTACTGGAAAACTTCTGTTAAAAAGTCAATTATTGGATATAATAAAAGCTGCAAAAAAACTTTCTACAATTGTATTTGTTGATGAATGTTTTATTGAAATGGTTCCAACATCAAACGAATCTGTAATTTCATACATAAAAAAATATGATAATCTTTTTGTTTTACGCTCATTGACAAAATCTTTTGCATTACCTGGAATAAGAATCGGCTATGCTGCTGCATCTAACCAAATTATCAATATATTACAAAAAATCAAAATACCTTGGAGCGTAAACTCTTTAGCCCAAAATGCAGCTACCACCGCACTTGAAAATAAATCTCATCTTAAAAAATCAAATTTAATAATTAAAAAAGAATTAAATTATTTAAAAAATAAAATAAATACATTAAATGGATTTGATTGCTATGATTCATCTACAAATTTCATTTTAATCAAAACCAAATTTGATTCAACAAAACTACAGCAAAAATTACTCAAACAAAATATCTTAATTAGAAACTGTAAAAATTTTAGAGGATTAGATAACCATCATATTCGTGTTGCAGTTAAATCTCATAAAGATAATCTAAAACTTGTCAAAGCATTGGAGGCATTGTCATGAAATCGTTAATGATTCAAGGAACTTCTTCAGGTGCTGGAAAAACAACACTGGTAGCTGCACTTTGTAGAATTTTTTCAGACAAAGGATATCGTGTTGCACCATTTAAATCTCAAAACATGTCAAATTTTGCTTATGTCACGCCTGAATTTGAGATTTCTCGTGCTCAGGCTATTCAGGCTCTTGGAGCTAGATGTGATATTATTCCTGACCTAAATCCTATCTTACTCAAACCCGTTGGAAATTACAATAGTATCGTGTATCTAAATGGAAGACGCTACAAAAAAATGAACGCAAAAGAGTATTATGAAAAATTTGTTAATCATGAAGGAATCAAAATTGTTTCAAATTCCTTGAAAAATTTACAGAAAAACTTTGATTTAGTACTATTGGAAGGCGCTGGTTCTCCTGCTGAAATCAATTTACAAAAATTTGATATTGCAAACATGCGAATTGCCCAAAAAGCAAACGCATCTGTACTTTTAATTTCAGACATTGATAAGGGTGGATCTTTTGCTAGCCTCGTGGGAACAATGGCTCTAATTGAAAAACAACATCAAAAACTTGTAAAAGGTTTCATTTTTAACAAATTCAGAGGTGATGTTTCTATGTTGAAACCAGGATTTCAAAAACTCAAAAATATTACAAAAATACCTGTTGTTGGTACCATTCCATTAATCCCTCTTGATTTACCTGAAGAGGACTCTCTTAATGCTAATCCTAAACATATTGCCTGGACCAAGAAAAATATTTCAAAAATTGATGATGAATTAAACAAATTAGCAAAAATTGTCAAATCAAATATGGATATGAAATCAATTGAGAGAATGTTGTAATGATTTTTGAATCTTTACTTATAGTTGGAATTGCACTTTTTCTTGATTTTAAATTTGGAGATCCTAAAAATAGATATCATCCAACGGCTTGGATTGGAATATTACTTGCAAAACTTATACCAATTATAAAAAATGAATATCTTTTAGTTGAAAAGTTTGGTGGTGTTTTTATTATTGTGATTATTTCAAGTTTAGTAATTTTACTACTTTTTATTTTGCAAATTGGCATATCATTGATTTCAATAGATTATGTTTCACTAATTGCTTCAATAATTATTGGTGGATTATTGTTGAAGACTACTATCGCTATTCGTGGAATGGAAAAATATGCTAAGATTGTAATAGAATCAATTGATGAAGATAATCTTGACAGGGCCAGATCTAGTTTATCTATGATTGTAAAGAGAAATACCAAAAATTTAGATAAAAATCACATTATTTCAGGCGTACTTGAAAGCATAAGTGAGAATACAGTTGATGGAATCACTGGTCCTTTGTTTTACTTTGCTTTTTTTGGATTGCCAGGAGCATTTGTTTATCGTGTAATTAACACTGCTGATTCAATGATTGGATACAAAACTGAAATCTTCAAAAATATTGGTTGGTTTGCAGCAACATGTGACAGCATTTTAAATTATATCCCATCTAGACTTACAGGACTAGTTATGATACTATCAGCTGCTATCTTACAAAATAATTGGAGGGAATCATACAAGATAATGATGAGAGATGGTAAAAAAACTGAAAGTCATAATGCCGGATATCCTATGGCTGCTTTAGCAGGAGCTTTAGAGACAAAATTTGAAAAAATAAACTATTACAAGCTAGGTGATGGTGAAATCACACTAACAAAGGAACATGTAATGTCTGCAATTACAATGATGAAACTTACATCAATCCTTTTCTTT
>PFRJ01000012.1 GCA_002788515.1 Nitrosopumilales archaeon CG_4_9_14_0_2_um_filter_34_16
CAAAATGTAAGAACTCAATTCCTGACGATGAACAGCTTGGAGTAGTTGCTGAGAAATATCCCACATGTAACAAATGTTGGGCAGAATGGAAAGAATATCAAATTATGGTTATGAATGAAATGAAGCTTGACATGTCTTTACTTGATCATAGAAAACTACTAAAAAAACATGAGAAAATATTTGTAGGTGTATTGTCTCCTGAAGGTGAAATAATAGATTATACTAATGAAGACAATAGAAAGCCTGATGAGCCTAAAGGCGTCTAAATATTCAAGTGTTTTTTAGCATTATCTGGAACTACCATCATAATTTTTCTTTTAGAACTCTCATCTAGATTATTTATGATTTTTTTAATTGTATTTGCAAGAATTTCTTTTTCATTTTTCTCTAACATCAAAAATATCTCTAAAATTCCATCTACATTAAAGGTAATTAGTTTATGAGGTGACTGTGCTATTTCTATAATATATGCTGAAAACAATCCGTCTCTTTGTTCTTCAGATAGAGTGGTTAGAATTTTTAACCATGTTTTAAAAAGTTTTGAAAAATTAGGAAATGGAATTGTAGGACCTGCTTCTAATGCATTGTTTATGACTTCTTTTCTTTCATCTTCTGATAATGAAAAAAACTCCATCATCCTTTTTTTTAAAATTGGATTTCTTAGAAAATCTGGTAAATTAGCCAAGTTAATTATGATATTTCCTGCAAAATTTTCGCCTACCATGGATCTAAATGAATTATTGCTGAATATAAAATCATGTTAAAACACTTTAGCTTAAATAAACGAACTGGAGTTTATCAACATGACATCCACTATAGTCGTTGGAGGATTTTTTGGCGATGAAGGTAAAGGAAAAATCATATCATATTTAGCAATTAAGGATAATCCAAAAATAATTGTACGTGGTGGTGCTGGTCCTAACGCTGGTCATACAATTAGAGATGGTGATAAAGTGTACAAAGTTAGAATGCTTCCAAGTGGTTTTCTAAATAAAAATGCTAAAGTAATGATAGGACCTGGAGTTGTAATTAATCCAGCTGTTCTTAACAAAGAAATCCAAGATTTTGGTGTCTCTGGACGTGCATTTATTGATAAACACTGTGGAATAATTGAAGAAACTCATCTATTACGAGATTCTAAAGGTGATCTAAAAGAAAAAATTGGAAGTACTGGTTCAGGTACGGGTCCTGCAAACGCTGATAGGGCTATGCGAATTTTGAAACTAGCAAAAGATTTTGATTCTTTATCTTCACTTATTGTAGATGTTCCTTTAGAGGTAAATTCTGCCCTTGCAGCAAATGAAAATGTGTTAGTTGAGGGTACCCAAGGAACTTTTCTCTCTTTATGGCATGGAACCTATCCATTTGTCACGTCCAAGGATGTCACTGCATCTGGAATATGTGCCGATATTGGCTTAGGACCTACCAAAGTAGATGAGGTAATTGTAGTTTTCAAATCTTACGTAACCCGTGTTGGAACTGGTCCTCTTGATAAAGAACTCTCTCTAGAAGAAGCAGAAAAAAAGGGGTGGTCTGAATTTGGCACTGTCACAGGTCGTCAAAGACGTGCAGCAGATTTTGATTTTGATTTAGCTAGGCGTGCAATCATGCTTAACGGTGCTACGCAAATCTCCATTACAAAATTAGACGTGCTTTTTCCAGATTGTGCAGGAAAAACTTTTTTTAATGATTTATCGGATGATGCAAAAGCATTCATAAAAAATATTGAAGAAAAATTAAACACGCCTGTTACAATAATTGGTACTGGTCCATCTGTTAATGATGTGATTGATAGAAGAACTTAGGCTCGAAATATTTTGGATAAGTTTAATTTGATAATCCACAGCTAATCCCTGTGGACAAGACACAAACTACTGATAAATTACCACGTTACATCCAAGTACATTCAACTTTGGAATTTACTAGGCTTGTTTGTGCGCTAGAAAGAGCACCACGTGTTTCTTTCTTGCATGACTATGATGGAAAAAAAATATTATCTGTTCAAATGGATATTTTAAAAGAAAAACCAATTGTGTATTATACTCATTTAGAAAATAATGGACATTATCTTTGTTATGGATTAAAAGGTGGAAAAGAAGAATCTGAAATTGTAGATACAACTTCTGATGCTAGTAAACTATATTCTCCAATTGTTAGAATAAAATCCCTTCCCAAAACATTGCAACCTGGAAATGGGACATTGGATAGATATCAACCAATAGAATTAGAAGATATGTCTAGCTTAGCCAAACTTACTTGGGGTTTTGAAGAAGTCCCATTCCCATTATTCTTATTTCCACGAAATGACAAATGGTTAATTGGAGTTTTCATGAATTTTAATGATGAGGGAACTTCTTATTTTTGTCATGTTGTAATGGACGACGATCCACTAAAACCATTTTTAAAATTTTCAACTGTAAACGGAACCCAGCCAACTTTTGTCGATAGTCCTTCTGAACATGGATATTCTTATATCAAAATCATAAAATTAAAAGACACGCACCCATTAGTTGATTATGGCCACCTTCAAAACTAGACTTTCTCAGATTTCAAAGACTAATGGTAAAGTTATTCTCGCTAATGATTATGATCTGTCTGTTAAAAATTTAGAAGCAAAAACTATTCAAAATATAAAACAATTACATCCTTATCTTTGTGGAATTAAATTAAATTTTCATTTACTTCTTCCTTTAAGTGGAAAAGAAATTCTCAAAATCAACAAAACAGCCCATAGATATGGATTGCAAACAATTGCTGATATCAAACTTAATGATATTGGAAATACAAATCAAATAACATCTGATCATCTGTGGAATTTAGGATTTGACGCAGTTATTGCAAATCCGATTATGGGTCTTGACAGTTTAAAAAATCTTGTAAAATCTGCACACAAAAATGGAAAAGGTGTTATTACTTTATGTCATATGAGTGCCCCTGAGGCTAAACTATCATATGATATGGAAATCAAAATGGAAAAAAAGCAACAATTGTACCAATTATTTTTGAATTGGGCTCTATCTGCCAAAGTTGATGGAATTGTGGTAGGAGCTACATTTCCAAAAATTATTCAATACTGCTCTAAACAAGCAGGAAAGAATTTGAGTATATTTTCCCCTGGTGTTGGAACTCAAGGCGGTAGTGCAAGTGAAGTAATTTCATCTGGAACTGATTATCTTATTGTTGGAAGAACTATTTTAAATTCTCAACACCCAATTAATATTGCAAAAGAATTACAATTACAAAGTTTTGGAAATTAGTATTTGTGCTTTTGTTAAAACAGTTTTTGCATTATCAAATGTGGTTTTCTCCATAGATGTAGTGTAATCCATCCAAGTGAAATTGATGTGTTCATGTGAAATTTTCACTTCTTTGGTTTTTGTTTCAGCTAAGAAAAAGACTACTTTTTTGTGAACCAATTCCCCTTGATACTGAAAATTATATTCAATCCACTCTTCAAAATTATCCATAAACATAATGTCTGTTATGCCTGTCTCTTCCTTTGTTTCTCTGATAGCAGTTTGATGAATGTCTTCTCCTTTCTCCATCTTTCCTTTAACAAAATCCCAATGTCCTGATGGATAATGTAAGAGTAAAAACAAAATTTTTGATTCTTCTCTTCTAAATAATACAATTCCGGCTGATGTTTCTTCAATCATTTTCCTAACCTTCTTTTCCTTTCTTGAAAAGTTCTGATTGCTCTCATTAAATCTATTTTTCTAAATTCAGGCCAAAAAATATCCATAAACACTAGTTCACTATATGCACTTTGCCACATTAGAAATCCGCTTAATCTTTTCTCTCCTGATGTTCGTAATATCATATCTGGTGATGATTGAGGCAAATGTGATGTGTAAAGATTTGATTCAATCTCATTTTTGTCAATCTCCTCTACCTTTAGAGAACCATTCTTGATCTTCTCTCCAATTTTTTTCACTGCATCTACTAGCTCATTTTGTCCGCCATATGCTAATGCAATATTTAGAAAATGTTTATCATAATTTCTTGTAGCATCATCTAGTTGTTTTAGAATTTCTTTTATCGATGTTGGAAGTAGTTCAATTCTTCCAATAGCCTTAACCCTCATTTCATTTTTATGTATTCTTGGATCATTGAATAATTTCTCTAATCTCATACGGATTAATTCATAGAGATACTCCAATTCATCATCATTTCTATCTAGATTTTCTGCTGATAATGCATAGAGAGTTATAATTTTAATATCAAATTCTTCACACCAATCAAGAAGATTTTCCACTGCATCTGCTCCTTTCCAGTGTCCTTTTTTTGGCATTGATAAGTGCCTTTTAGCCCATCTTCTATTTCCGTCGAGAATTAACGCAACATGATTTGGAATATCTCCGTTTTTGATCTCGCTTTCCAGTCTTTTACCATATATCTTATAGAGACCAGATACCTGAAAAATTACGTCTTTTATCTTGCTAATGTCTTATCACCATTTGATGATTTACATATGATTGAAGATATCAGTGTTTTTCAGACGTTGTTCTTAAAATTCAGTCTGAAACCATTTCTTGATCTTTGTGTTTTCTGTATTTTTTAAAGAGAATTGTGGCTGAGACTAATGTAACTGCCAATCCTCCTAATAATGGAGGAACCAAAGTAAGAGAAGGCTCATCCTTAATCATAATGTTGGTAAATTGTGTAATTGTAGGATACAGTGCAGCCAAAACAATTATTCTTAACGTATCACTAATTTGTCTTGGAACTCCACCCATCCAATTACTAAGTAATGTACCAGCAAATATTGAACCTAATCCTATCCATAAAATTGGCAATACGCCAGATACAAATTGTCCAATAATCACTTTATCTGTAATTATTAAAACGATTTCTCTATCGTTTTCCACTAATTTTGGATCAACTGCACCGATTCCAGATGGTACTGATGAAAGAATAAGTAAAACACCTGCAACCATTGTAAAAATTCTGATAAAACCCATCGGAGTCGGTTTTGACCAATTTGATAATATTCTATCAATATCAAACGCTCTAATCAAGAATGCTGCACCCAAAATACTTACAAGAAGTGCAAATATTTCCGCTGTATAGCCAATGACAGTTCCTATTCCACCAATTAACAAAAGAATCCCTGGAACTCCTAAAAAGAACTTTGAATATTTTGAATCATAAACAAGCATTTTTAGATATTTTCCAAAAACTGCATAAGAATATTCTACACTTCTACTAACTTTCATTACCACACGCTGTACTGATACTACTGGAAGAACATTTTGAATTACTGGAATGACACTTTCATCATCTTCACCATCTGAAACTATCACTGCACCATTTGCAGAAAATTTTTCTAAAACCTTTTTTGTTTCAACTAGAATTTTTTCATCAGCTTGAACGCCTCTCTCTTTAACTCCTGCAATTGTAACTACTTCTACTTGGTATCCTTTACTGATCAAGTCTTCATATGTTTTAATTGCAGCAAAAATGGAATTTGAATCTGCATCTTCAGGATCTTCTAAAGCTAATCTCTGTGCCGCCTCAATACATGCATCTCTTCCTACCACTGGTGTAACAATCCCTGCTTTTTCACCTACGTCATTATCTCTATCAATGCATATTACAAGTAATTTTTTGGCTGTAGATACATTTACGTCTTTTTCAACCTTACCTGTATGCTGAGACATTCTAATTCTCATTACATGATTGCTTTTTAACGATTTCCAACTATTGTGCTTAGTAAAATTCGGTTTTGAGGCTATCTTGGTCTTGCTTGATCTGAATTTTTAATCAATTCTCTATATTCTGTTTTCAACAAATCTATCTTTTCTAATGTCTCATTCATCTTTTCCTCCGAACCTGCATTTTCAATTAAATTGGCTAAGACTTTTGTTTCTGTAATGTATGAATTAAACTTCATCATTGCGTTCATATAACTAATGTAGCTTGTTTGCCACTCTTCAGAAGGTTTTGATGCAACAAATTCACTTATTTGTGTAGTTACCTGTGATGACGTTACTTCGATTACTGTGATATATTCTTGCGGAGTAGTTTTTCCGCTACGAAGATTTTGATATTCAATATCCACTGATTCTTCTAAAACCTCCTGAATATTTTTTACTCCATCTAAATAACTTTCATAATCTGATACCACAAAAGTTGTCTCATAATCTTGTGGAATGATCCATGACAAAAAACTTGCACCAGTAATTGCAGCCAAAATAATACCTGTTATGACTACCCCTTTTTTTGATGCCATTTTGTTATTTTGTTAATAAGGAGTTTATAATTGGTAATATTTCAGGAAATTCTTGTTTACTAAACAAAAAATCATAAAATTCTATCATTTTTCATCTTGTCAATAATTTTTTTAAAAAAAGCTTGTTTTCTAACTATTTTTCAATAAAATTGCTTTTTTAATGCCTAAAAAAATTTACACACATCTAGTCTATAGTTAATTAATTTTCACAGCCTCTTCCTAAATACCACCAAGTTTGACAAATTTCATAATGGTTCAAGCATATTGCGTAAAATGCAGAGCAAAAAGGGATATCAAAGATCCTAAAGAAACTAAACTAAAGAATGGACGTCCTGCAGTAAAAGGTACATGTCCTACATGTGGAACTAACGTTTTCCGTATTGGAAAAATGGAATAACTTCCAACAAAATCCACACGATTTCTCTTTTTCAAATATTATAGTGTCAACTGTACGTAACACCCTGTTTTTTAGAATTTTTTTAATAATTATCGCAATTTTTAGAATAATACCAATATATGGTCAAATACATCATAATTTTCAGTGACCAAATCGGATTATGAAAATTTACTTAAACGTATTCAGGATAAGATAGGTGATACCAACAAAGAATCTAACACTAGGTTTGAACTTCCTGTTGTAGATGTAATGTGGGAGGGACAGAAAACTTTTCTACGCAATTTTTCAGAATTTCCAAAGGTTCTTCGAAGAGATCCAGATAAAGTTCTTCAATATCTTTCAAAAGAATTTGCAGTTCCTGCTGAAAGACTTGGGGATAAAGCGATGTTTGTTGGTAGACGAGCTCCGGATGATTTTACAAGATTATTCCAAATCTATGTAAAAGATTATCTTGAATGTCCAACATGCAAAAGTCCTGATACAAAAATTCTCAAAGAAAATAGAATTTCATTTCTGATTTGTGAAGCATGTGGTGCCAAATCTACTTTAAAAGGTAAATATGCGTAATGCAGTTTTCAGTACGAGTCACTGATTACCAAAAAAAAATGATGCTAAATATTTGTGATGCTGATCTATTGGGAAAAAAAATTATTCAAGATGATCTAACGATGCATATCAGTGAAAGCTACTATGGAGAAAGATTTGTTGATCAAGAAGAGGCGGAATCTTTGTTGAAAAATTCATCAATCATCAACATGGTAGGAAATAAAACTATTTCATTATCAATTGAACTTGGAATAGGTTCTGAAAATGGAGTTAAAATAATTTCCGGAGTTCCTTTCTTAATAATTTTTAATATGTAACTGTTGTTTGATTTGCTTTTTTACTTTACATGTTTCTTCTTAATTTCAATAGCAATCCCTTTTATCTAGTAGGAGAATGTTCTTTTAATGACTGATACGATTAGTAAAAAATTAGAATCTAAAATAGATAATAAATTAATTTCAAAAGCTAAACGTAGTCCTCTGGAAGATGGTTTTAAAAAAGGTAAAGTCGTAAATGAAGTTTTAGATAAACCAACCGTAATGACTCTTTACAAAATGATCACTGATCACATAATTGCATATGTTAATGGTTCTATAAGTGCCGGAAAAGAATCTGTTTTGTTTTGGGGTGTTGATGAAAATGATGTAAATGTAGCGCTGAAAATTTATTTGGTAAGTACATCTAATTTTAAAAAACGTGAACCTTACATTATTGGAGATCCAAGATTTTCACATCTTAAAAAAGGCACAAAAAATCTAGTCTATCTATGGGCAAGAAAAGAATTTCGAAATTTATCTCAATGTCATGATGCTGGCATACCTGTCCCAAAGCCAATCTATGTCACAAATAACGTGTTAGCAATGGAATTTATCGGTGAAAATGGGGCTCCATGCAAATCTTTACTCGTTTCTGATGTTGATGAAAATGATTACAATCAAGCCATTTCAATTCTCAAGGATCTTTATCATAAAGCAAAGCTAGTTCATGGAGATTTTTCAGAGTATAATATTTTTAAAACTAATAATGGCTTGGTCGTTTTTGATCTTGGTTCTGCTGTTGACCTTCGACATCCTAATGCTCAAGAATTTCTTAAAAGAGATATTTATAACATTACAAGATTCTTCAATAAAAGAGGAGTCCCAGTTGAAAATTCAGATGAGTTATTTGAGGAAATTGTAAAATGAGTTTTGAGAAATTAATTCGTGTTCCAAATGATCGTGTTGCAGTTTTGATAGGAAAATCTGGCAGTGTTAAATCAAAAATTGAAAAACTATGTCATGTTTCATTGGAAATAGATGGTGATTCTGGCGAAGTTTTTATAAAATCAGATGGAGATGTTGAAAAAATTCAACCATTTAAAGCGATGGAAATTGTTACAGCTATTGGCAGAGGATTTTCTCCTGAGAATGCAATGACTTTGTTAAATGGCGAAAACACATTACACGTTATAGATCTTAGAGAGTTTGCTGGAAAATCAAATGCTAATGTTGAAAGGATAAAAGGGAGGATTATTGGAGAGGGTGGTAGAGCTAGAAGAAATATGGAAAATCTAAGTGGCACTCATATCTCAGTTTATGGAAAAACTGTTTCAATTATTGGCGATTCAAGTAAATTACGATTAGCAGTTGACGCAATATCTTCAATTTCAAATGGAAGTATGCACGGTGCAGTTTACACAAAATTGGAAGCTGCAAATCGTAGAGACAAACAAGAGCGAATGAAATTGTGGGAAGATCAAGATGTCTTCTATTAAAGAAAAATTTAACCAAATATCGCCTAGCGAATTCTTTTACAGTAACCGTGACTTAGCTGGATTTAGTAATCCTACACGTTCTCTTTATACAGCAGTTAGAGAATTTGTGGAAAATGCATTAGATGCATGTGACCAAAAAGGGATTCTTCCAGACGTACATCTGTCAATCAAGGCTGTTGATCCTGAAAAACCTGACCCTAAACCTTACATTTTGACTGTCAAAGATAACGGTCCTGGTATAGATGCTGGACACATCCCACTAGCTTTTGGAACTGTTCTATATGGTTCAAAATTTGGCCTCAAACAAGCTAGGGGCATGTTTGGACTAGGAGCGACTATGGCTATTTTGTATGGACAAATTACGACTAACAAACCTGTTACCGTGAAAAGCTCTGTCGATGGAAAAATACAAGATGAATTTGAGTTGTTACTTGACATTCAAAAAAATAAACCAGTAATTGTTAAACATACTACTAAAGAAGTCTCAAAGCATGGACTCTCTGTGAGTATTTGTTTAGAAGGTGATTACTCTAAAGCAGGAAACAAAATCAGAGACTATGTCTATGAAACTTCCTTGATCACTCCATATGCATCAATAACTTTTGATGATCCTAAAGGAGAAAAATTCAGTCATCCACGATTTGTAAAAGATATCCCACCACCACCTACAAT
This sequence comes from Nitrosopumilales archaeon CG_4_9_14_0_2_um_filter_34_16, assembly GCA_002788515.1. GTDB lineage: Archaea > Thermoproteota > Nitrososphaeria > Nitrososphaerales > Nitrosopumilaceae > Nitrosopumilus. The sequence continues at coordinate 9,601 of PFRJ01000012.1, forward strand.
AATTAAACCGCATCCACATGGCATTGATGTAGAAAGAATACGAAGAATGATAGTTGAATCTCAATTTGAAATTCCTACTATTGACGATGCAATGATCGATAAAGTGAGAAAAGATTTAGGATTGTCTACGAAAAATCTTAGTTTTACTGCAATTATGGATAAAGCAAAGAAAAAATGGAAAACTCTTCCACGTCAAGTTAGAGTAGTAATAGCTTTAATGTCTTTTCTAAAAATGGATTTTGAAAAATTAAACAAAATCAAGATTGAGGATATTGATATGCCAAATAAGACATTATATTATTGGGATTTTGGTGACTCGCAATCCAAATCTGTGGATATGGATCCTGAAAGTCAGTATTACAAACAATTAACTAACACTGTACAAGGTGAACCTCTTACTACATTTCTAACGAAAAGATTTCAACGAATAGGTCCTACAACTGCATTAAAATTTGCGTCATTTACTGGATTCAAACCGGAAAAACGAATGGGTACAATGACTAATCAAGAATTAGTTAATCTTAGTGACTCATTACAAAAATTTGAAGACTTTCTTGCACCTGATCCAAGTTGTCTTGCTCCATTAGGTGAGGAGCCTCTTGAAAAAGGGATTAAGAAATTTTTTAATCCTGATTTTACGGCTGTAGTTCAGCGTCCTGCATCTGCTTATTCTGGATTCCCTTTCATAATTGAGATGGGAATTGCATATGGTGGTGATATCAAACCTGGCGGTCCACATGTTTATCGATATGCCAATCGTATCCCATTACTCTATGACGAGGGTAGTGATGTGGTATTAAAAGTTGTAAATGATACTGACTGGGGTAGATATAAGATAAAAGGTGAACCACCATTCATCATTGTTAGTCATATTTGTTCTACAAGAATTCCATACAAAACTGCTGGAAAAGAAAATGTTGCTGATAGACCAGAAATAGAGCGAGAGTTAAGATTGGGGTTACAATTCCTGTCAAGAAAATTAGCTGCATACATGTCAAAAAGAGGCCAAGCTGATATGGCAAAAAAACGAGCAAATCTTTATGCAAAGTACATTCCTTTAATTGCAACATTTGCTACTGAGCTTGCTGGAAAGAAAAAAGAACCCAATTACAAGAAAATTTTGGACGCTGAAAATATAGCAGAGTCAACCACAACAGTAGCGGAGGAAACTGAAATTGAAAACGAGTAAAGAACAAAATCGAATAAAAGAACGTAGCAAGAAAGCTGATGAAAAACAAAAAGGCATTCTTGAGATGCTCAAAAGTCATGGTGCAAAAATATATGATGATCTAGACAATGGACAATTTCCAAAATTCTCCATCCCAAGCAGATCTGTAAGCAACATAGTATATGATAAAAAACTAAGACAATACATTTTAGGCAATAATGCAGCTTTGAGAAGTTCAAGGAATTCTTCTCAGCTAAGATCTTTTACACAACTGATGTGGTTAGCATTTTTTGCAAATAGACTGACTCAAGAAAAAAAATCATCAACACTAAGAGATGTTTATTATTCTTCACAGGCTTTCGCTATAGAATTTGAAGATCAATCCGAATCAGATAATATCATTGTAGATTTGGAAGCAGTTACTTCCAAACCTAGAGAAGATTTTCATATTTTTCCAGAAGAGCGAAGCTCTATTTTTGGCGATTTGAATATTGAATACACTATTCCTGGTTATGAGGGAAAAACCATGAATTTATCAAATCATCCTGATGGATATTCTATCGGTCCTAGTTTGACTACTGCAGAATTAGTAGATACTAGTGCTGAAATTGTTATTGCAATTGAAAAAGGTGGTCTTTTTACAAGATTTGTAGAAGAACAAATTGATAAAAAATTCAAATCTATCATCATCAATACTGGTGGACAAGCTCCTCGTTCAACTAGAACTTTGTTGAAACGACTCCACGATGAAATGAAATTACCTGTGATTGTTTTAACTGATGGTGACGTGTATGGAGAGCATATTGCAATGGTAATCAAATCTGGCTCAGCTAATGCTGCACATCTTAGAGAACTGACAGTTCCTGATGCCAAGTGGGTTGGAGTTTGGGCTACAGACATTGAAAAATACAAGTTACCTACCATCCCTATGACTGAATCTGATATCAAACGATGTTATGATCTTCAAAAAGATCCTAGGTATCAAGATGGAATATGGAAAAAAGAACTTGATGTGTTTTTAAGATTAAAAAGAAAAGCGGAATTGGAGGCTTTCTCAAAATATGGTCTTACTAACATTACTGACAAATACTTGCCACAAAAATTAGAATTAGCAAAAAGTCTTTAGTTATTTTATTCTTAATGTTAATACGCCGTTTCTATATTTGAAATCAAAAATCTGCATTTCATTTGCTCCATCTATTGGTACTTCTTTTGAAAAACTAGATGTACCACGTATGTATAAAATTCCGTCTATTAGTCTGACTGCAATTTTATCTTCTGGACCTGGAACTTCTGCAACAAATACAAATTCTTTTTCCCCTTTGATTAAATCATAAACCCAATTCTTTGTTTCTTGTTCTCTAGCTTGAGTATATGTTGGCTTTTGATCTTTTGTCATTTTCTTTAAAACTCTAGCCCAATAGAACATTGTAAGTGCTGCTGCACCAATTAGAATAAAACTCACAAATCCTGAATCTGCTCTTTGTGTCATAATGTAGATGATTCCTAAAAATAAAATTATGATGATTGGTATGGCAAAATTTAATGATTGTTCATTTGAGTATGCACCTTTGTAGCTTGCCAAACAGTCAAAATCAGAGTCTACCAAATATAAAGTATCTTTGGTATTGAGACAACCATTCCTTTATCTGTACTTTAATTGTATATTATGTCAAATGGAGATTCATCTTTATGAATTGTGAAAGTTTTATTCCAAAGGCAGCAAAACATGAATCTCAGCTCCCTTTCCGCGTCCATCAGATTCTGCCCAGATCTTTCCATTATGGTTTTCAACTATTCCTCTACAGATTGCCAAGCCTAAACCCGTACCCCCAATCTCACGGGTAAAGGTGTTATCAACCTGATAAAACTTTACAAAGATTTTATCTAGTTTTTTGGAGTCTATTCCAATTCCGTGGTCTTTAATTACAATTTTTGCATAAGAACCGTTCTTGCTCAAAGTGATATGGATTTTATCACCATTTTCAGAGTATTTCATTGCATTTGTAATTGTATTTGTCAAGACTTGGCTAATTCGCATCTTATCACAGTAACACGAAACATTTACCTGCAAATCAGGTATTATTGAAATGCCTTTTCTCTCCAGAGCAGGATGCAAATTAGAGATTGTTTCGTTAACTATCTCATGTAAATTATGAATTTCTTTATCAAATTTCAATTTGCCAAGTTCCATTTTTTGGGCATCCAAGAGATCACTGATCATATTGAGAAGTATGGAAGAGTTTGAACGAACTATTTCAAGTTTAGATTTGATGTTTTCATTTATTGCCCCGTACTTTTCTGCCACAATAAGATCAAGGTATCCATTTATTGGAACCAGAGGTGTTTTTAACTCATGAGATATCATGCTAAAAAACTCGTCTTTTTGTAAATCTATTTCTTGAAGTGTCTCTAGTTGTTTTGTAATTATGTTGTCTTTTAATTGAATTGCTTCATAAAATTTTGTCATGTCTCTTAGTACAGTGTTACTTCCTATCAGTTTCCCATTTTTATCATACATATTCATCGCATTTAGTAAAACGGGAAAAATGCTGCCATCTTTTCTTTGTAGAAAAAGTTCTACATCTGAAACAGTTCCTTTGTTTTTCCAAGTTTCAAAACATTCATTCATTGTAGACAGGCTTTTTTCAGCAGTATGGGCAAAAACAGTGCTTCCGATAATTTCTTTTTTTGAATACCCTAAATTTTTTGCGTATGCGTTGTTGCAAGCAATAATTATTCCATCTTCATCGACGGTTCTGTAAAGTCCAGGAGATTGTTCATACAGATTTTTGTATATTTCTGCCAAATGTGGATTGTCAGTTGTCTCAAAATTAGTTTCAGATTCTTGATTATCCATGAACATGGTTACTATGTTCATATATTATTATCTGTTTGTTATTTGGAATAATACAAAATGAGCGTGTTAGGAAATTTGATGTTTAAACCCTAATAGATTTGAACTGTGGGCTTGATGGATTTGATATTGTGATGTCTCTTTTTTGAGTTCCACCGTGCCTAGAATTTAGTTTGGTTTTAGTTTTTTGAAATTATTCTTTACTCCATATTGGAATCATCTTGAATCATCACTGCATCTTGGTTTACGGAAAAATTTCTTGGAAGTATGATGGATATTTTGGTTTACGTTAAATTATTTCCGTAATGTCTAACTGAAATCCTGAATCTCAAAGCAACATCCTGCGGTGATCTGACCATTAATGATGGGGCAGTTGCTCTTGCAGAAAATGAATTTGGAGAGATTGTAGAGATTGCAACAACTCCTGCCATTATGACTGTAGCAATTGATCCTGAAGATCTAGACTGTGACGGTCTCTCAAATGAAGATGAGGCATTGTTGGGCACTGATCCTAACGTAGATGATTCTGACTCTGATGGATTATTGGATGGCGAGGAAGTCAACCGTGGTACTGATCCGTTGGCAGCTGACACAGATGGTGACACACTAACTGACGGTGATGGTGTTGATGATGCAACTGATGCTGCACCACTAGATGAGACAGTACAGTAAACACACAACCCTCTTTTCTTTTTTTAACACAAAACAATAGAATGTTTTAAAATAACAGAATCCACACCAAAGTGGAAAATTCATGAAGAATTAGAAAAAATGGGCTATTGAAGATATTGGAATTACAATTACTGTTAGTTTATATCTAAAACATTCTTGACGTACTATGTGAGTAAACGTGTTACGATCATGATTGATGATGATCTTGATAAAAAACTACGAATGCGCCAAGCAAAGATGATACAGCAAAACCAGACATCATTTAGCTATTCTAAAACCCTGAATGAAATGTTGCGAAGAACTCTGTGATTGTTGAAATCTATGCGTGTTTTTTGATTAATTTTCAAAAATATTTTTTGTATTTTTATGAGAATTTTGATTTTGACAAAGCTGAATTATTATTTATTTAATCATATTGTCTTATTATGATACTATGTGACATTGTATATGTAAATAAGACGCATTCTTTATAGCAATCTTACATTGTATGTTCATAAAGAACAAGCTGTGTCTTAATACATTAAAAAAAATGTTTTGGCTGTGAGTAAATAACATGAAAAAAATCATCATCGTGGATAATATACATGACCTTGTAGATTCTCTTGTAGATCTTTTAAAGATGTTGGGAATGGATGTTGTAGGTACCGGTAGTAACGGGCAAGAGGCAGTAGCCTTGTACAAGTCACTAAAACCAGACATAACAATACTGGATGTAATAATGGATGATTATGACGGATTTTATGCAATAAAAGAGATTCAGAAAATAAACCCTCATGCCAAATTTATTGTCATGACATCACTTGATTCTAAAAAAGGATACGATGATTTGCTGGCATTGGGGATAAAAACAATAATTCGTAAACCTGTCACGTTTGACAAAATCAAAGAAACACTGAATAATGTTGTATGATTTAACATAAATAGGATGTTGTGAATGTCATCTTATGGGGTATTTTTTAGCCGTCAAAAAGGTTGATCCCAAATTTTTTCCAGACATGGAATCAATCAAACAAAATGCAGACGAGTTTGGCATCAAAGTGTATCAGCTTGCATTTAATCGAGATCTTCACAAAATGTATTGTCTTTGCCATAGCCCTTCAAAAAATGAAATAGTAGAACATCTAAAAAGACTAGACATTGTATGCGACGAGATTGTTGAAGTGGAAGAACAAAACTCTCCCTCAAATTTTGAAACAATATCAAAATTTACGCAGATTGGTCAAACAATTGCAAGTTTCTCTCACGACATAAGACAATCAATATCTGTAGCGTCATTGAATTCCAGATTGATCAAAGAGAAACTCTCTACAAAAGATGTTGAACAAATTAAAATCTATGTAGACAGAGTAGAAGATGCTATCAAAAAGATGAATCGGAATGTAAATGAGATATTAGATTTTGTAAGGGTAGCTCCATTGTTAAAGAAAGAGACATCAATTAAAAAACTACTTGATGAGTCACTATCAGAGTTTGTTTCTGATATTAATATATCCTTTAGATTGCCTGATTACGATGTAATTGTTTCATGTGATGATGAAAAGATTCAAGCAGTATTTTCAAACATAATCAGTAACGCCATTTCTGTCAAATCTAAAAATATCATCATATCTGTAAGTGATGACTCTAGTTTTGTCAACATTGAATTTTTAGATGACGGGCCAGGAATACCCAAGCAGAATCTTGATAAAATTTTTGAACCATTATTTACTACAAGACCAAGTGGTACAGGCCTTGGGCTGTGCATATGCAAAAATATCATAGAGCAGCACAATGGGACAATCACTGTAAAGAATGATCCTACCAGGTTTACAATTACATTGCCAAAATAACCATCCACAAAATTACTTGTAATGGTACTTGATTCGGATATTATTTTAATTCATTATGAGATACTGTAACACTATTACGACATAATTATTCAAGGAAATGCCTAATATTTGAAATATGTCTTGAGAAACGAATCATCATGAGTGCTGGAGGTACACTAAAAGCTGGACCACGTGAATGGATAGGACTTGGGGTGTTATCCATTGCCTGTGTTTTGTACACTATGGATCTGACAGTGTTGCATTTGGCTGTACCTCAAATCAGTGCAGATCTTCAACCTACAAGTTCTCAGTTATTGTGGATAATTGACATCTACGGATTTTTCTTAGCTGGCTCTCTAATCACTATGGGAAATCTTGGTGACCGCATTGGACGGCGAAAATTGTTAATGATTGGTGCATTTACATTTGCAGTTACATCTGTGATTGCGGCATTTTCAACTAGTACGGAGATGCTAATAATTGCACGGGCTCTCTTGGGAATATCTGGTGCAACACTTGCCCCTTCAACTTTATCTTTGATACGAAATATGTTTCAAGACTCACGTCAACTCACATTTGCAATCAGCATATGGATTACAAGTTTCTCTATAGGTGCTGCAATTGGACCACTTGTTGGTGGAGTATTACTGGAGTTCTTCTGGTGGGGTTCTGTATTTTTAATTGCAGTACCCATAATGGCAATGCTTTTGATTCTAGGACCAAAGATACTTCCAGAATTCAAAAACCCAGACAATAAAAAAATTGATATCGTCAGTGTAGTATTGTCCTTGGTATCCATACTCTCTGTAATTTATGGGATCAAACAGATTGCACAAGACGGGGTTGAATATCAGTACTTGTTGTTTATTATTATGGGAATTGGAGTAGGTCTTGTCTTCTGGCAACGACAAAAGAAGATTACAAATCCAATGATTGATCTATATCTTTTCAAAATACCGACGTTTAGCATATCTCTTGCAACGTTTCTATTGGTAGTCTTTGTTGCTTTTGGAGTATTTTTGTTCATATCCCAATATCTGCAACTGGTAGTAGGTTTGTCTCCCATTGTGGCAGGAATCTGGATGTTGCCTTGGGCAATTTCATTCGTGGTTGGTTCCTTGCTAACTCCTGCAATTGGGTGTCGGATTCATCCGTGGCAAATCAATGTTGGTGGGTTGATCTTTATAGTGATTGGAATTGGATTACTTACGCAGGTAGGTATAGACTCATCACACGTGTTTCTTTTTGCAGGGTTGATAGTTTCATCTCTAGGCATAGCGCCTATTGTCACACTTGCAACTAACTTGATAATTGTATCAGCTCCTCCTGAACGTGCAGGATCCGCATCTGCAATTTCTGAGACTACTGCCGAGTTTGGTGGGGTGTTGGGTATTGCAATACTAGGAAGCATAGGTGCTGCAATATATAGAAAGGAATTGCTAGATACGATCTCTTCGAAAATTCCATCAGAGATTAAAAATACCGCACTAGATACGCTTGGTGGTGCCATACACATTGCAGATGGCCTTTCAGATGATTTGAAACCCTCTTTTCTTTTTGCCGTAAAAAATGCATTTGTTGAGGGCATGCATTTTTCAATAATTATCAGTACAGTACTTGCAGCTGTTACCACTGTTCTAGTGTTTGTGTTCTTGAGGAATGCAAAAGGATACAGACTAGAATCAAAATCCGATTAAACTAGAAAAATATATCCTACACTAACTAAATCCTGATTGAATTTGTAGTCTTTTTTATTTTTGATACCATCAAATATGTGGTTGATCATGCGTAAATTTTGTTCGTGATCAACCAACAATTTTACCGCATCTTCTCAAAAGTTCTAGATAAAAACACCGATGGTATAAAAGAATGAAATTATGAACTTTATCATGGGAAAAAGAATTACCATTGTACTTGAGGATGATCTTTTGAAAAAACTCAGGCTCTTGCAGACAAAACAAATCAAAGAATCTGCTTCCACTGTTAGCTTTTCTAAAATAATTAATGAAACTTTGAAAAAATCCCTCAAAAATTAAACCCATTTTTATTGGGGAAGAATAACATGATCTACTTGGATTAACGAGGATGATACATCTCATATATTTGTCAGTGACAAGGGCGGTAATGAAAGGTGGTCAACTGGAATGATAAAATTCGGAGAGTCATCATCTGTGGCATTTAACAGGACAGGAGTTTTTGGGTATCATGGAAATCCAGATTCTTGGATTAAAGATACAGTGACAGTCATGGAAAATCAGAAAATGAAAACTAGATTATTTTTATTTTTGTGGTAATTCAATGGTAAACGTAGTTGGGTTATTTTTAACACTGATACGTCCATTGTGTTGTAGAATTATTTTTTGACATGTTGGCAATCCTAGTCCTGTCCCTGTTGATTTTGTAGTAAATAATGGCTCAAATATTTTATCCATTATATCTTGAGGTATTCCCTCTCCCGAATCTTCAAAGTCAATTATTGTTTTGTTATTTTCTTGTTTTACCTTGATGTGTATTATTCCTTTTTTGTTCACTGCACTAATTGCGTTTGTCAGTAAGTTGATAAACACAAGTGTCATTCGTACAGGATCGCATCTTATTGTTACATCCGTATCTGGTCGATGTATGGATACAGTATTTGGCACATCAATGTTACTAATGGCTTTTTCAAGAATCTCTAAAAGTTTTGCCTCAATAATTTTAATTGTTGGCTTTTTGACATAATTTAACACGTCATTCATCTGCTCATTGATAAGATTGAGTGATTCTCTCATGGACTTGACTCTTGATGATAAAATAGAATTGTCAATACCACTGTTTTCAAGTAGATCAAGATTGATTGAAATTACCGATATTGGATTTTTTAAATCATGTATGATTTGAGACAAATTTGCACCTATGTTTGAAAATTCTGATGACTGGAAAGTCATATCTGATTTTTTTCCTAACATTATTTCCAAGTCCTGCTTTTGATTTTGGATTTCTTTAGTCTTTAATTGTAAGAATTTAGTTATGTTTTTGCTTATTAGAAAAACTATTATTGAAAATACTGTAATAATAATAAAAATTCCTGCAAACAGAGACGTAACCAATGATTCATTTGAAATATTCTCTCCGTAAGAGTAAACTAATAGCAGAGATGTGATTAAAAATGTGGTTCCGATGACAAATGGTATTACAAATTTACCAATTACTTCAAAGGTCATTATGCGTGTCTCAGAATTAAAACTATCTGCTTTTGTCTTGAGATAAAAAACAAGTCCTCCGATGTAAAATAAGTATCCAATTAGATAGAGCAGATCTGTAATGTGACCATCATAGTATGAATCATCAATTATAGTAAACAAAAAGAGAGTGTCTGCAATACTATCTATCAAAAATCCAATAAATATCATTATCCAAAAATTTGTCTGGTTACCTTTGAAGAAGTATGTAATTCCAAGTAGAATAAAAAATAACAATACACTACTAAATATTGGATACAGAATTCCTATGCCAAAAGCAAGTGAAGTGTCTTCTTGATAATAGTCCATCAATACATAAAGTGAAGGAATTACAAATACAAGAGATATGGCAACTGAAAACAGAATTATATTTCTCGAAATATCTGTTTTTATTGGTTTTAAGAATAAAATAAAAAATCCTACAAAAAATGGGTATGCAAGAAGATAGAATACGTCTGCAATCGATGGAAATGGGTCTTGATCAAAAATTACCTCTGTAACAGTCCATGCTTGTTCTGCTATGAACCAACAAATTATGCCCCCTGCAAAAAACATCATTGCAAATTTGTTGCGAGTTTTGTTTTTCCATTCTTTTACTGCAACATATGATGATATGATTGCAAGAATTGCTGGAATTATGGCATAGATTCCAATTGATATCGACCTAAATTGATCCTCATCTAGTATGAATTGCGTCGCATAAAGAAGGGATATTCCAATAATTGATAATGCTAATATTTTTAGAACATATGCTGGATTTGTTTTCATCACACTATTCACGTTAGATGCAAATATTCTAGGATATATCTTAATTCCTCACATTATCAATTTGATGGAATAATTCCGTGATACTGAATCTAGAAACAAAACATATCAAATCACTATCGTCCTAAACTTTCAAAACAAATTTTTGATAAAAATAAAGTATGAAATTAGGCCAATATTTTCTTAAAATCTACTGTATTGGTCCAATGACTGACAATTTCATCGATGGTTTTATAACAGGTGGTATGATAACGTTTTGCCAATATGGAAGAGTTGGCAGTAAAAAAAGATTTTACAAACATTTACACGCAAAAATATCCAAATGAATATCTAAAAGAAATGGGTAGATTGGATTATCGGATTCCTGATAATACAAAACCCTTGTATCTTTCTATTACAAAACAACTATACGAAAAACTTTCAAAAAAAATTAACATTATAGATATTGGAAGCTCCTATGGAATCAATTCTGCACTAATGAAATATGATTTGAAAATGTCTGACTTGGATGATTTCTTTTTAGGACAAGAGCCTTCAATCGAACAATCAAAACATTTTTTTGAAAATATTTCATCTGATGACACACTTGATTTTTATCAAATAGACATATCAGAACCTGCACTCAAGTTTTCTGAAAATACAGGGCTTTGCAAAAAAGGAATATGTGTTAATTTAGAGTCGGGGAACCTACCAATTAATGAGATGCCACGATCTGATCTGATTATTGCAACTGGCTGCGTTGGTTATATTGGATACAAGGCATTCTCAAATCTTTTTGAGTTAATTAAAAAACAGCAATCTGAATCTGATTTGGAGATCTCAGAACAAGGTCCTGTTTTTGCATTCTCTGTTTTACGGATTTTTGATATGGAAAAAATTGAGAAAACCTTCGATCATTATGGATACTCTCTTGTAAAAAGTGATCTAAAACCAATCAGACAAAGGCGATTCTCAGATATGGAAGAAAAGCACAAGACAATCTCTCTTTTGCATAGCAAGGGAATTGATACAAAATGGCTTGAAGATGACGGTCATTTTTATGCAGATTTTTACATTGCAAGTCCAAAAAGACTTGAAACCAGTCTAATCTTGATGTCTGAAAAACTGAAGAGGTATGCAGAACATTAACACAAAATATTTTTGATTTTATTATGAGTTTACAAGAAACAAAATGTCCTAGATGTGGAAAAGATACTGTGATTACAGATGTAGTATCTCAAGAAGTGTTTTGTTCCAAATGTGGAGTGGTGCTGGATGAAAAAGTAAATGACAGTAGACCGGATAGGATGTTTACAAATTCTACTACAACCAGATCTCATACAGGTGATAAGACAACCTTGACACGACATGATCGAGGTCTAAGTACCATGATTAATCCCTTTGACAGAGATTCTTCTGGAAATCCATTACCCACTTCAATGAAATCTTCTTTGAAACGTCTTAGAAAATGGGATAGTAGAAGTCGGATGAAAAACAACGATGAACGAAATCTTCAACAAGCACTATTAGAGCTTTTAAAATTAAAAGAAAAACTATTCTTGCCTGATGCAATTGTGGAAAAAGCATCTTACATCTATAGAAAATCTTTGGAACAAAAACTAGTCAGAGGACGTTCTATTGCTGCCCTTATTGCAGCTGCTCTTTATGCTGCATGTCGTGAATCCGAGACTCCACGTACACTGCAAGAAATTGCATCAACAATGGGAATAAAAAGAAAAGAACTTACTGCAAGCTATAGGTTGATTTTCAAAGAATTAGAACTAAAAATACCAGTTGCTGATTCTGTTTCATGTATTGCAAAAATTGCAAGTAATGCTGACTTGTCAGAAAAAACAAAACGTCATGCTATGAAAATTCTAAAAAAGGCAGAAAAACAAAACGCCCTTGCTGGAAAACATCCTATGGGGTTAGCTGCGTCTGCGCTGTATCTTGCAAGTATCGATCTAGAAGAAAATCGAACTCAAAAAGACATTGCCGATGCTGCAGGCGTTACTGAAGTGACAATAAGAAATAGGTGTAAGGATCTTAGGATGATACTGTGACACAAATATTCAAAACTCATGAGTTGTTTCATGATGTCATAGTAAAATTTAGTTGAGAAATTTCTTATTTAATCGGTTTTAATGTTACATCCATACAAAAAAGATACAAAACGTAATATCTAATTTTTTTATAAATAAATTTTCTTGAAAATTCATTTTCAAACTAAATAGAAATTATGATAATAACAAAGTACAAAACTCGGTCACTATTTTATGACTAATCTTTGATATTTATTACCATTTTTGAATTTTTATCTATTGTCTGATGATAAACAATCTAAGCTCTCATTACTTGATATTGTATTGCGAGGAACTGTTATTGCTACTATTATCGCCATACCATCGATAATCGCATTTATCATTACTTGGATTATTTTAGATAATCTGATCTATGCTGCAATTTTGGGGGCAATTATACATTTTATTGCAATGGGGTTTTCATTGAAAATTGCTAAAAAACTCCTTGTAAAAAAATAACTTTATAGATCATGTTTTATGCTGAATAATTCATTCAAAAAATAATGAATTCTGGAATTGAAAATGATTTGATACATGAAATCCATTTAGATCCTGTTCAGGCCAGAGTTTACCTTTTAGTTACCTGTTATGGAAAAATGTCATCTACTACAATTGCAGAAAAATTAAAAATTTCACGTGATGAGGCCCAAAAAGCCTCTACCGATTTGATGGCCCTTGGTGCCTTTATTGATATTTCTGAAACTGAATTTGAGGCAATGCATCCTAGATTTACGGCAGTTAATATGTATAGAAAGATGTGCGAACGAGAAAATATTGAATTTAAACGAAACAAAATTGTCGATAGTATTGGTGTAGTTTTAGAAAAATTATACGATGATGCAAGAACTAAATAATACTAATTATTTGTGAACAACATTGAGTATTGATACTGAAACTTGTAAGCATCAGCCAGTCTATTTTGGTGTTGTAAATATCAACATCGACGAACGAACAATAGGTTCTGTTGATGTCTGGAGATGCGGTATTTGTAAAAAACGATTCTGTGAAGAAAAGCAGCTTGGAATTGAAGAGCTTGCAGATCTAGTAGGAATGCCAAAAATTGATCCTGATGCAAAATGGGCAGTTACTGTATGTAAACTGCAACAAGGCAAATACAAATGGAAACTAGTGAAACTAAAAGAAAATGGTGAAGTTAAGCATGAATGTTTAGATGAACAAGTAATCTCACTTAAGGTTAATGATTTCAAAGTTGAAGATGACAAACACTGGAGTTTTCTAATTGATGATAATGTTAACAAGGCTGTAGAAATTTAGTCTTTAAAATGGATCTTAAAGTTCACATTAATAATATTCATGGAAGCCAGATGGCTGCTAAGATTAATGGTAATTTCACGTTGGATGATAAGGAATTTCATTTCACAGCTATAGCATTTGGTAGAATCGGTGGGCAAAATATTGGAGCAAAACTCTCACAAACTACTGAGAAAGAATTAGAAAGATTGGGATACGATGTTGAAGAAGTAATTTTATTGCTTCAGAGAAATTTACTACAAGGCGATTTGACTCTTCCTGAAGGGCTCAAAAAAGAATCGTTTGCTGATGATTAGAATTCTGCTTCCTCTAATGCCTTGGCACATGAGCAACTTCTAGTTTTAGAAATTTTATCTATTAATTCTGTTAATACTTTTTTTGTTTTTTCTACATTTTTTGAAAGCGTTTCTAATACTTCCTTTGCTGTGACAGATTTTTCTGCCCAAACATCGTAATCTGTAACTGTTGAAATAGAAGCGTAACACATCTGAGCTTCTCTTGCCAACTGGCATTCTGGTACAAGTGTCATTCCAATTATGTCTGCTCCCGTTGTTCTATAAAATTTTGATTCTGCTTTAGTTGAAAATCGTGGCCCTTCAATGCAGACATATGTGCAATCTTTATGCATTTTCAAATTTTGATTTTCTGTAACTTTAAGAATTGATGATTGTAATTCAGGACAAAATGGATCTGCTACTGAAATGTGTATGACTTTGCCGTCTTCTGAAAATGATCCATCTCGTGATTTTGTAAAATCTAAGAACTGTGTTGGCAATGCAAAGTGTCCAGGCTCAACTGCTTCTTTTAGACTTCCAACTGCTGATGGTGCTATGATTCTAGTTACTCCTAACTCTTTGAATGCCCAAATGTTTGCTTTAAAATTAATCATATGTGGAGGAATGGTGTGTTTTTTACCGTGTCTAGGAAGAAATGCAATCTTTCTTCCATTAAATGTTCCAACTGTAATTGTATCGGAAGGTTTTCCATAGGGTGTGTTGATTTCTATCTCTTGTGTGTTTTCAAGCAAGCCTGAATCATAAATTCCAGTACCACCAAAAATTCCAATCTCCACATCTTTTTCCATCAATATTTCACCAGTGACTTACAATTGTATTTGCTAATTCCTTTGATTCCATTAAGATCTGTTAATTCAATGATAAACGCAAACCCTACAATCACTCCGCCTACTTTTTCAATTAATTTTGCAGAAGCTTTTGCGGTGCCTCCGGTGGCAAGCAAATCATCACAAATGATTATCTTTTCATCTTTTTTTACAACGTCTTTTTGAATTTCTATGGTATCTTTGCCGTATTCGATAGTGTATGCCAATTTTGTGGTTTTTCCAGGCAATTTTCCAGCTTTTCTAATCATGATCATACCTTTGTTATATCTTGAAGCCAAGATTGAAGCTAGGATAAATCCTCTTGACTCAATCCCTGCAAAAACATCTACATCTTTTGGATGAAAATGTTTTGAAAATTCATCTGCAATATGAGATAATGCTGATGAATCTTTTAAAATTGGACTAAAATCTCTAAATAAAATACCTTTTTTAGGAAAATTTGGATATTCTGATATTTTGTCTTTGAGATTCATGCATTTTGTTCTATGAGGTGAAATAAAATTGTTTGATATTATTGGATTTCAAAAGTTGTTTCTGCTGAATCTGTAGGATTTGTTACTTTGATTGTATATAGTCCTGGTTCTGTTTGCTTAGGAATTATCCATCTTTGTTCAATCTTACCTTCTTTTGTAACCTTGCCATCTAAAACAACTATCACTTTGTTCTCGTCTGAGATAATCTCAATCTCTGCGTTTTGTTTTGCTCCGAATACTTTGATTATCAATGTATTCTCATTCCCAAGATATCTTTCTCCTTTTGTTGCTGTTACGACCATTCCTTCAAGTGCTGATGTGACTACATCCAATTCGGTATTATCAAAATTTGATCCACTTTTTGCGTTAATTATCCATGTACCTGGTTCTGCATCCGATGGTATCCTAAATGCACTCTCAGTGATTTTTCCAGTTTTATCTGAAAATGTTTCTTTAACTTTGATTTCTTTTCCTTCTGGATCAAGCATAGTTAATGTTAGAAGAACATTTGGTCCTGTCTCTCCTAAAACTAGTATTGGATCTCCTGGTTCATAATTTAGTTTTGTTGTATTG
>PFRJ01000030.1 GCA_002788515.1 Nitrosopumilales archaeon CG_4_9_14_0_2_um_filter_34_16
CTATACTCTCCATCTATTTTTATTCTACAAAAATTGTAGATTCTGGTTTAGGCGAATTTTTTGTTGCAGTAAAGGGTTCAATGATTGTAATTGGAACTTTCTTTATTCAATCAGGGCAAATATCTTCAGAATCAATTCTTGCAGGAATAGTTGTAGGTTCTTTATCCTCTCTAGTGCTGTTTATTGCATCATTTCCTGATCATGACGCAGATAAATCAAAGGGTAGAAAAACTCTAGTCATTGCAGTTGGAAAACGAAATGCTTCAAAGCTATTTTGGATTTTTCCTCTAATTTCTTACTCTGCAATACTTGTAGGCGTTTATGCAAACTTGTTTCCACTATTTTCTTTGATTAGTTTTTGTAGCTTACCGTTAATGATAAAATCTGGACTTGGGTTGCAAAAAAACTATGATTCAATCACAGAATTAATCCCATACATGTCCTCAACTTTGATGTTTGGAAGGATTACTGGTGCATTATTTGTTATTGGATTTTTGATAAAATTTTGATACCCTAAACATAAATTTAGCAAGTATGTGATCTATACATGATTTCAGGCAATGCGACATTAGAAGGCACTGAAAAATTTACTGAAAATTCAGGCATAAATAATGCAAATTTTAAAAAATTTGCAAATCTGTTCCTTTCAAATGTTGGTGTGGGGACTTATCTTGGTGATGCTGATTCTAACACAGATGAATTAGTAACAAATGCTGTAAAACAGTCTATTTTATCTGGAATTAATGTCATAGACACTGCAATTAATTATAGATCACAAAAGGCAGAACGCTCTGTTGGAAAGGCAATTACAGAATTAATTGAAGAAGGGAAAATTTCACGTGATCAAATATTTCTAAGCTCAAAAAACGGCTATCTGACTAATGATGCTGATGTTCCGTTAGGGTTTTGGGAGTATGTTAAGGAAGAATATTCCCAAAAGGGGGTCATCAAAGAAGGTGATGTTACCTCTGGCTATCACTGTATGACTATTCCTTATCTCTCTGATCAGTTAGAAAGAAGCTTGAAAAATTTGAATCTTGAGTGTCTTGATTTAATGTATTTGCATAATGCCGTAGAGGGTCAAATTAAAGATGTTTCAAAAGAAAAATTTTTGGAGAATCTAAAATCTGTCTTTGAATTATATGAACAAAAACGAAAAGAAGGAAAAATCAAATTTTACGGAATGGCTACATGGGAATGTTTTCGAGTTTCATCTGATAATCCACAACATCTTTCACTTGAAGATACAGTAAACATGGCAAAAGAAGTTGGTGGAGAAAACCATGGTTTTAGATTTATTCAATTACCTTACAACATGAATTATGATCAGGCGTTACTTGGAAAAACTCAAACAATTGGAACTGATTCTGTATCTGTTTTAGAAGCCGCAACTAGATTGGGAATTGGTGTTTTCACAAGTGTCCCATTCATGCAAGGACGATTGTTACAGCCAGGGGTGATGCCCGAATTCAGTGATTTGAAACCATCATTACGTGCTTTGCAATTCATTCGCTCATCTCCTGGCGTGATTGCTCCATTGGTTGGACAAAAATCTTCAGAGCATGTATCTGAAAATCTTGAAATTATGAAAATTGACCCTTTGACTGAAAATGAATTTTTAACGTTGGTGAAAAAACTAACTTCTTAAATTGCTCGCACAAAAATCTATAGAAAGATAATAAACAAGTATCATTTACCATGACATATCACTTTGTCTGGAAAAATTTATGATTATGCAAAAATTTGCAATTCTGTTCTATCCCTTGATTCTAAGATTCGATTTGCAGGTGTGATAAACGAAAGAGGACGTTTGGTTGCAGGTGGAATGAAAGAAAACGTTGAACCACTAGAAAATGAAAAAGATGATGAAATGATCTTTATGGAATTGGCATTGCGTGTAAAGATGAGAAAAGAGTTTGATAAACAACTGGGTCCAGTAAATTTTGCAATGGCTTCACGTGAACGTGCACTTGCAATCAGCGTAATCATTAATGATGACATTTTGTATGTTGTATCAGAGCCTGATACTGATTACGGTGTCTTGCCAAAAAAAATAATTGAGATAATTCATTCCTGATTAGACCTTTTTTCCAAATTTAGGATATGTGGTTTTTAATTAGTGATATATTTTGATTTTCATCATGACATTAAATGAAAAGATTGATTTTGATTATTTGGCTATATCTGAATTATCTAAAGAAATCAGTTGTATCGTTGAAAATCCATTTAGTTAATTAGCTTCTTTCGTATCTAGATGAATCTATAAATAGAATTTAAAAGTGGAAAGTTTGTGCCAGTAGATCCTGTTTGCGGAATCGAACTAGATGAAGATTTAGCGTTACTGCATGATCATGATGGAAAGAAATTCTATTTTTGCTGTAATGGTTGTAGGCGAATTTTCATTAAAAAACCACGCAAGTACAAAAACAACTAGATAGGAAACGCGCCACACATTCTACAAAATTTTGATTCCCCAACTCCATGTTTACAGTATGGGCATTTTTGTTCTGCCGTATTCTCAACAGGCGTTCCAAATAATTTTTTAAAAATCTCATAATAATGCATAGATTCTCTGCTTCTGATTATAACTCCGTCTTCTTTTTCAACTGTTAGTTTCTTTTCTACATACTTTTCTTCTGTTATGACCGAGTTGAACATCTCTGTCAATCCTGCTGTTCCTGCACCATTTTGCATGGGTGATTTTTCTCTCCATACAATTTGTGATGGTATGTATTTTTCAAATGTTTTACGCAGTATCCATTTACCGTGTCTTTTCTTATTTTCTTCTTTTACCTTCAAGTTCGCTGGGATTTCATTAGCTAGTTTTATGACTTTCTCGTTCAGAAAAGGTGATTCGATATCTACTCCTAGTGCTTTTCCTATTTTTTGTGTTGGAAAATGCATTACGTTACAAATCCTTTTGATCTCTTTTTCCAATTCCTCTTCTGATTTGTTTAACAGGAAACTATACCCTGCAAATAACTCATCAGCTCCGTCTCCTGTAATGATTGATTTTTCCCCGTTGTCTTTTGCCCACTTTGTTGCAAGATACATCACAACATTGTTTCGTATTTCAATATCGTTAAAATTTTTTAAAATTTTAATGGTTTCTTCAATGCCCTCTAGAATCAAAGATGTCTTGACGTTATAAATTGTCAATGGTATTTGCATCTTTTTTGAAATCATCTGGCAGTATGTCAAATCTGTTGATACAAAGTCTTCTGCAATCACAGCAACAGCTTTTGGTTTTTTTTGTTTTAGGAAATATGCTATGATTGAACTATCTAATCCTCCTGATAATGAAATCAAATCTGATCTGCACAAATTACATGATTCTTCTAAAACACTGTAAATCTTTTTGGAGAATTCTTCCAATAATACAGACGAGATGATGAAATTAAAATAGCTATGCCTAATCACGCACCAGATGAATTCTGTATATTATTGCAAACTTTAAATTCGCTATTTCATCCTTGAGAATTATGTTACTTCCTGCTGAAATTGAATCAAAGACTCTGATTCCTGCATTGAGAGCTATCCTTGCCAAAAAACTTGCAGAAGATCACAATATCAGAGAAGATGAAATTTCAAAAATGTTGGGTGTGACTCAAGCTGCAATTAGCAATTACATTAGAGGAACTCGAGGTGATCCTTCTTTGATTGCAAAGCTTTTGGCAGAGAAACAAGTTGCAATTATGATAGATGAATTAAGCGATAGCCTTTCTTCTGATATGGCATATACTCCATCTAGTCTTTCTAAATTCATTGGACTTTGTAACTATATCAAATCAAGTTTGTTAATCTGTGAGATTCATCACAATTTGGAATCAAACATAGATGAGCAAGTATGTAAAGAATGTGAAAACATGCTTCTCAAAGGCCCTGGCAGCGTTTACTAAATTTTATTTAAAATAATCTGTATTGTGGATGTCATACTGCCAATACCTGCAGCTGCCACTGTGTCCAAGATAATCTTCTCCACTTTGGAATTACCTTTTAGCATTTTCTCTGTAATTATATTTGCCACAGCTACTGCATTAGGAATTGAGTTTCCCTTTGATTTTAGAATTATTCTTTTTTTCTTACCGAGAATTGTTAATACTTCAATAGCTGATTCCATCACGGGATAGTTTCCAATTTCTATGATGGCTACATCAGACTCGTAGGTCTGCTCTTGACCATGTGGTATGTTTGTCTCTTCCATGAGCATTGTTCAATTACCAGAAATTTTATGTTCTTTTAAGTTTTATCGACCATTGATTCATTTTTCAAAGAAATCAATTGGTATGTTTTGATAATCACCGTTTGGAAGTACTCTTCTAATTGTAATTGGAATTACTCTTTCTTCCAGTTCTTGCATAGAAATATCTAGTGAAATTCTTGCATTTTTTGGTATTGGGATAAATGGTGGTGCACCTAATGATAATTGTAATGCTCTTGCACCCATGATTCTTGCTTTTTCAAATCTTGTTAATGTTGGTGGACCGATGGTGATCTTTCCTTTTTCACAAGGAATTTCTACTGGATCATGCTCTTCGATTTTTTCGACAACTTCTCTTTCTTCAATTTCTTTGATTCTTTTTTCTAAATCATTTTGTTCTTTTTCAGTTAATGGTTCTAATCCGTCATTTTTTTCAATTAGTTTTCGATAAGTATCTATTGCTTTGTTTAATCCTGCATTTTCTTCTGGTTCTAAATCCAGAACTTCATCTGTCTGCAGCTCTTCTTCTGGTTCTGGAGCTTCTAACAATTCAGTATCATTGATATCAGACAAGTAACGAAATTTTCTTAAAACGTTATATAATCTAATCATTTTAATGTACGAATTGAGTACATCTTCAGTCTCTAGAAAACAACTCGTTTTAGAAATTCGAGGAAAAGCAAAAATCACATGTGATCTTAAACGTCATTTATCTCCTAGAACTGTTGGAAACATACTGAGATCTTTGCCCTTAGAAGGACATGCTCACCAGTTGGGGAAAAATATTTTCTATTTTGAAACAAGCGTTGATTCCGGAATTGAAAGGTCTAGAACTGAATTCAAAAAAGGCGATGTTGCATTTTTACCCTCTACTGGAAGCATATGTTTTTTTCTCAATGATGTTGAATCTGGAAAAACTATGACTCCTCTTGGACGATTAGGTGAAAATGTTGATGCACTAAATGATGTCAAGTCTGGCGATGTTTTTTGTATCTATGAAGAAACTGCTTGATACAAGTAATGACCTGAATATCCGCCAACTCTTTTTACAATTCCTTTGTTTGTTGCTTCTCTTAGAAATGCATTTGCTGCAGATATTTTAACACCTGTCTGTCTTGCCAAATCTTGAATTGTAACAACTTTTGAGCTTTGAATAATTTTGAGTGCTTGTTGCTCATTTACCATAACTGTAATTTCTGCTTTCTTTGGTCCGCTCTCTCCCTTGTCTTTCTTGCCTTTCTTTGTGTCTTTAGTATTTGCAGATTTGTCTTTGTTTGCAGCTGTTGGCTTTTTTGCTCCACCCATAAATTAAGAAAAAAATATTCCTCTTATAAACGATGAACCAACTTTAATCTCTGTAACCCGGATGATTTTTTTTCAAGTATAAATAACATTCATACTATTATCTTGTATGGGCATAGTTTCAAAAGGTGCAAAATGCAATGTATCTAATTGTGACAAAGACGGTGCACGATCTCTTAACACAAGTAAAGTTGAAAATGCCGGTCTTAGTGTAAACTCATCAGGCAAGAAAACTGTTCTTTGCAAAGAGCACTATAAAGAATACAAAAAAGAATCCAAAGACGATCGAGATCTTGAACGTGCAAGATTTGACAAGTTTTAGTTTCTTGATTTTTTCTTGTTTGCTGGATTTTTAAAATAATCCTCACTTAGTTTTTCATATAGTTTGTCTAATTGTTTGTACAGTCGTTTTGGTTTTCTTGTTTTTTGATTACTCAGAACGTATAATGCAAGAATTGGAAATGCTATTGTTGCATCTGCATACACTGTGATCATGCCATTATGTGCATCTTGAACTTTGCCCCAACTCTTTCCTTCTTGCAGTGTTGCCCCTGATAATCCACCAGTATCTGGACGTGCATCTGTAATCTGAATGATGTAGTCTTGTCCTCCATCTTCCCTTTTCAATATTTGATCCAATAATGGCCCTGTTTGCTGTGCGGTGTTTTTTGGCACACCTCCTCCTAATTCCAAAATTCCTGATTTTTTTGAATTGTATAGAATTGCTGCTTGCTCTATTATCTCTCTTACAAAATCAAGATTGTATATTTTATTTTCTAGTCTATGAACTGCTAAATTAAGTGCTAACGAAGAATCTTTCATAGTTGAGATGTATACTGGAACATCATAATCATATGCACTTGTTATGAAGCTTTTTTCTGGATGTTTAGCATTTTCTTTACTTAATTTTCCCATCAAATTACAAAACTCTGCAGTTGTGAATGGTTTATCTGGAAAATCTTTACCAAACATTTTTTGAACAAGTGCGTCTTGCGCTTCTAGTGTCTCATGGAATTTGATATACACGTCTCTAATCCTTACAATTTCGTTTTCATACAATTTCATATCATCCACATTAAAACTCCCTTG
>PFRJ01000093.1 GCA_002788515.1 Nitrosopumilales archaeon CG_4_9_14_0_2_um_filter_34_16
CTAGAAAACCAAAAAATGATAAATTTTCAAGAAAACAAGAAAGTTTCTTTTCTAATGGTTCAGACAAATTTTATGCCACAATAAAAGAAAAATTATTTGAAATTTTAGGCGGAAAGACTTGTTCAAGTTGCGGATTTAAAGATGAAAGAGCATTAGGAATTACTTCATTATATGATGATTCTTTTTCTAGTGCCGGACGTGGTAGCGATGTATCTTCATGGGGAAAATATGTATCAGCACCTGAACTTGCTAGGGAAGAGCTAAAGGTTTTGTGCTTAAACTGTAATGAAATCCGTCAACCTATATCAAAACCAAAAGAAAATCTCTCAAAGCCAAAATCTAAAAAGAGTAAATATTTTCCTAGATAATTAGAATCATCTTTGAGAATTTGTTAACACTTTAATTATAATTATTTTAAAACCTCGTTATGAATAGTGATTTTAAGGCATTGGGGATATCTTTGATTGCTGTGATCGGAATAGTTGCTCTTTATGTTGTATTCCGTTAATGGTTTTATTCTTTGACTATCTCAACTATGTGTTCAAGAATTTTAGTTGAAACTAACTTGTGCTCTTTATCAATAACAGATTGAATAAAATCTGCAAATCTTTCTACATCGTCTTCATCTTTAAGTAGAACACTGTGGGCTGATTTGTCTTTTAATGAAACTACCAATTCATTTTTTATTACATTTAAAATTCCTGTAATGTATGTCTCTCTTGCATCTTTAATGAAAATTAAATTTGCTAATTTTTTAGCCTCGTATTTATCGTCACATGCAATACTGATTTTCATTTATTCTCAAAAAGAAACTGTTCTATTGTATCTTTTGCTTTTTCTCTTTTTTCTTGATGAACTGCAAGAAACTCATTAATTTTTTCAATTAATATTGCTTTTAGTTCGCCTGAAAGTAGTTTTCCAGATTTATAATCTTCATAAATTTTTTTTAATTTATTATCATCCGGCTCAAAAAATATTCTTAAATATTGATATGATACATCAACATCTGGATTTCCGCCAAGCTTTCTATGCTGTTCAACATTAGATTGCCCACCTGAAAATGCATATTTGTTAATCTTATTTTTTACAATGTTTGGTGGATCAGTTGTGTACACTGTATCTTTTTCATTAGATGCAGACATTTTACCTCCTGGTCCCTCTAGACCTGGAATCATTATGTTGTGAATTAACGCTGGTTTCTGTTTTCCAATTTTTGGTGCAACATCTCTTGTTAATCTAAAATGAGGATCTTGATCAACTCCTAGTGGAATTAAAACTGGTTTATCTTCAATAAAACATGGTGCAGATTGTAATGATGTGTAAAAAATCATTCCAATATTTGTTTCGTTTGTAAATCCAAATGTTGCTTTTGTATTGGAAAAATTAATTTTCTTTGCAACTTGAGCTGCAATAGGATAAAGTGTTTGAATATTTTTTGTGTTGATGATGATTTTTGTTTTTTCTGGTTTGAAACCTAATGCAATAAAATCCAATGCGTTTTCATATGCAAATTTACCTGTTTCTTCTAACGTTGAATTAGGTTTTGAATAAAATTTCTCATCGTCGGTAAGTTGAAAATACATATTGACATCAAATTTCTCTTGTAGCCATTTTGCAAATATCCATGGTACCAAATGTCCAATATGAGTATGTCCTGATGGACCTCTTCCGGTATATAGGAAGAATTTGTTACCTTTTTCATATTCGTCAAGAATTCTGTTCATTTCTCTATGAGAAAAGAAAATCCCTCTTCTGAGCATAAAATGGTCTTCTCCTGTAATTTTCTTTATCCTCTCTAGTAAATCCGAAGAAATCTTCTCTGTGCCGAATTGTTTGATTAACTTATCATAGTCAATATCGCCCTCTACATGCCAAGGAGTTACAATAAAGTCGTCAGCTGACATTCATCTTGACTTAGGTTAAGGTTTAAAAAGTCTTTTTCGGATTCTTTGCTGTTGTCACAAGTTTTTCATGATATTGAAAAAAAAATTATCATTTCTCTAAGAGCCAATCCTAAACAAACTCCTGAAATGTTGGAAAAATCAACACAACTTTCACCTGATCAAATCAGACGAGGAATTGAATGGCTTAAACTAAAAGATTTGGCACTTGTCACTGAATCTCAAACAAGCGTGTTCAGTTTAGGTAAAAATGGTACTGAATCATTTCAGAAAGGATTACCTGAAAGGAGATTGTTAAATTTACTGCAGAACGGACCTAGAAAAATATCTGATTTACAAAAAGAACTTGGTTCTGTTTTTGGCCCTTCAATGGGTTTAGCTAGAAAAAACAATTGGATTGAAGCTAATTCTGAACAAATTTCCATTAATAAATCCCCTTTGGATCTTCCAGGCGAAAAAACCCTCAAACTTATTGGAAATAAGAAACTATCTAAAACAGAAATTGATTTTAATGATTTATCGGGATTATTGTCAAGACCTGATTTTATAGTTGAAGATATAATCAAAACTAAAGAAATCACTTTATCTGATTCTGCAAAAGATATTGAGCTTTCAGATTCTACTGGAGATATTGACGTTGAAGCAAAAGTTCCAGAAGTTTTTGTTGCTAGAACTCATCCATTAAAAGATACTATTGATGAAATCCGTGAAATTTTTGTAACGTTGGGCTTTTCTGAAATTCTTGGTAACATGACTCAGTCAAGTTTTTGGAATTTTGATGCTTTGTTTACTCCACAAGATCATCCTGCAAGAGAATTACAAGACACATTCTATCTGGATAAAATGTCTGCTAAAAAAATTGGGACATCAGAACAAATAAGAAAAGTTTCTGAGTCACACAAGAAAAATTGGAGATACCAATGGGACATCAACGAAGCACGAAAAATGGTTTTACGAACTCATACTACCAGTGTGACTATAAAGCATTTAGCTGAAACCAAACCTGATGAAGCACGGATTTTTTCACTAGGTCGTGTTTTTCGTAATGAAAAAGTCAGCTACAAACATCTTGTAGAATTTAACCAAGTTGAGGGTGTTGTAGTTGGAAAAGATGCATCTTTGAGAAATTTAATGGGTATCCAACGAGAATTTTACAAACGTATTGGGATTACTAAAATAAAATTCTGGCCTACATTTTTTCCTTACACTGAACCATCTCTACAAACAATGGTGTATAATGAAAAACTAGGAAAATGGATTGAGTTATTTGGAATGGGTATATTCAGACCTGAAGTGACCAGACCTCTTGGAATCACTAAACCTGTTTTGGCGTGGGGTGGAGGCATTGAAAGAATTGCTATGTTAAAATATGATCTCAATGATGTGCGAGAGTTTTACAATAACAATCTTGGTTGGTTAAGGAGTGCCACAAAATGCCAGTAGTAGAACTATCTTACACGCGTCTTCAAAAATTAGTTGGCAAGGTTACAAAAAAACAGATTTCTGACTCATTACCGTTTCTTGGATTGGATATAGAATCTGAAAATAAAGATTCAGTTAGAATTGAATACAGTCCAAATAGGCCTGATTATTCCACTGATTTTGGAATCGCACTTGGTCTGCAAGGATTACTTGGTGTTAAAACAGGAATCATAAAACTCAATATAAAAAAATCTAACCAATACCTAATTTCTGTAAAACCCGCTGTTACAAAAATTCGTCCTTTTGTTACTGGAATTGTTGCAAAAAATGGAACAGTTGATGATAAAACAATTAAACAATTAATGGCAATGCAAGAAGATCTTCATTTTGGAATAGGAAGAAAAAGGAAAAAATCTTCTATTGGAATACATGATTTAGATAAAATCCAATTTCCTTTGGTTTACACAACTACTAATAGAAATCATAAATTCATTCCATTAAATTCAGAAAAAGAGATCACTGTATCTGAAATACTATCGACTACAGATGTTGGTAAAGATTATGGATCTTTATTGGGGCAATCTTCACAAGTACCAATTATTCTTGATAAGAATCAAAATACTGTATCTTTCCCTCCAATAATTAACGCTGCAATTACCACAGTCACTACTAAAACACGAAATCTCTTTGTTGAAGTAACTGGACTCAATAAAGATGACGCTGAAGATATGCTTTCAGTAGTTGCAACTATTTTACAAACTGCAGGATTTACGTTAGAATCAGTTAATATATCTGGAATGAAAAATTCATCACCAAAACTAGAATCAAAGAAAATTTCTGTTAACTCTTCACTGATTAACCAAAGCCTTGGTTTGAATCTTAATTCATCAAAAATCATTTCATCTTTGAAAAAATCTAGATTAGACGCAATATCTAAAGGAACAAACATCATTTGCACAATTCCTTCATACCGATTTGATATTTTTGGACCTATGGACTTAGTTGAAGAAGTTGCTTTAGGATATGGGATTCATAATCTTGAACCTACACTGTCACCTTCTCAAACCATTGGTAATACAAATCCTGTATCTGTCAAACTAAAATCGTTAGATCAAACCATGATTGGTCTTGGATATCTTGAAGCGCTGAACTCTAGTTTGACTAGTAAACGCGTCTTATATGAAATGACTAACAGAATTCCATCAACAATTATTTCTGTATTGGATTCAAAAAGTCAGGAGCATACTATTTTACGTGATTCTATACTTCCTGGATTATTAGAAAACCTTTCAAGAAATATTCATGAGTCTTATCCGCAGAAAATGTTCGAAACCGGTACTGTTTTTCAATATGATGATCCAATATCTGAAAAAATTAATTTTTCTGGTATTAGTGCTCATAAGGATGCAAATTTTACAGAAATAAAATCCATGTTGCAATCTGCGTTAAAGATTGGATTTGGAATTAAAATTGAAACAAAAACTGTAATCCATCCTACATTTGAAGATGGTCATTGTGCAACAGTAATTCTAAATGGTAAGACAATTGGATTAATTGGAAAAATTAATTCAAAGACTATTGAAAATTATAAAATCCGCATTCCTGTAGTTGGATTTGAAGTCTCGTTATCTGATTCTATTCTCTAAACTCAAAATTGATTCACTTCTAAAAACTATTTTATAAAAATAATCCCATCAATGGTTTTTAGGAGGAATGGTCTCATCATAAATGCCCAAGAGCAGGCATGCAGACGGATTAGGATGAGACGATCGTTATGATACCAGTGATTTCTAATTCACCCAGGCGTGCTACATTATGGGCAACCCCGGTTTCAGAACGCGAGGAGGCGTATGGCTATTCCAATGATTTAGTGCGAGTCAGAACCGGGGAACATTTCTTACCAAAAACCATTAAACATCCATGCAAATACAGAAAAATGAAATGACAAATTATTGGTTAGCAAAACAAGAACCTAGTGGCCCAAGAGGATATAACTTTGAACAGCTCAAAAAAGAAAAAGTAACTGTATGGGATGGGGTTCATAACAATCTTGCATTAAAACACATGCGAGAAATGAAACCTGGTGATCTTGTATTATTTTATCATACAGGTAATGAAAGACAAGCTGTGGGAATCATGCAAGTTACATCTGATCCCTATCCTAATCCAAAAGAAACCGTTGAACGTTTTATTGTAGTGAATGTAAAATATAAAAAATCATTCAAACGTCCAGTAACTCTTGATGAAATGAAACAAGAGAAAAAATTCAAAGATTGGGAATTAATTAGAATTTCAAGGTTATCTGTAATGCCTGTACCAAAGTCTATTTGGGATGCAATCCTAAATCTTTCTCAAAACTAACCCTAATCGGTTTATTGATATAGTCGATTTATTTAATTATTGTATGGCAACAGCGTATGTTTTAATAAACTGTGAACTAGGCTCTGAAGAATCTATTATTCAGCAATTAAAGGGCTTAGACGGTGTTAAAGAAGTTCATGGAACTTTTGGTGCATATGATATTTTGGCCAAGATCGAATCTGATACTGTAGAAAAACTTAGAGAAACAATCACCTGGAAAATCAGAAAAATCGAGAAGATTCGTTCCACTCTAACCCTGATGGGTATTGAAGGCCAATCATAAACACCTTTTTTTCTTAATATGATTTTACATTTTATTTTTGTAATACGGGAAGAAGATCGTGAAAAACGACAACTTGAATTTGAATATGTTAAAAAAATGAGCCAATTTTACAAGGTTTGGATTAAAGAAAAATTTGATAAAGATTATGAAATTCAATGCGATGAAATGATTACAACACCTAGAAGTATTCTACAACGTCTTGATACACATACATTGCTACGTGATCATGAGCAAAGAGGAAAAGACGTTTATCATTTCTATTTAACTCATTTCAAACCTTGGTGGACTGATTGTACTTGTGAAGGATATCATGCAGAAAATTTTGGGATGGTATTTTGGCAAACCCCAAAAGAATCAAACGATACATTGTTTCTTGCAGAAAAAAACTGTACTACAGTATCTCACGAATTACTTCATGAGTTATTGAGAATCTCTGGACACAAAAAATTCGTTCAAGAAGTTCACGATGTATGGACTAAGCATTTCTTTGAACAATTAGAATTTGAACAGTATGGTGAAGATTTTCAAAAGACTGATGGCAAACCAATGTTTCTAACAATGGATACTGCTCAATTAAATCTGTAATGCTGTTTCTAAAATTAACACTTTGTCACTGAATAAATATTGTTTTCAAAGTTTGCTGTTTTAAAATCTAATTTATTTTCAGGATCATTTGTTCTTGATTTACTTAACGTTTCAAGCTCTACTAATGCATCTCCTCTAAAACCAACAGATGATCCATAAATTCCATCTGTCAACATTGTTCCGTGATCTCCTTTTTTGATATCATCTACCATTTCATAGAATCTGGCTGTTTCTTTTTTATTCACTGGGTTTCCAGTTGCTTTGTTAAATGCCACTGCAATATACATTCCATTATTTTTTACTGCAACTGGAACTTTGTGATTCTTACCTGATGATCCAGGGATTGTGTCATTAACAATAACTTCACATTTATGATACATGCTTGATACATATGCATAGAATCTATACTGAGCATATCTTCCAGCAGAATCTTCTTCACCTACAACAAAAACTTTATGTAATAATTCTAAAGCATCATCGTTCATACTTTGTAGTCTATCATCAATTCTTCCTCTTTCTAGTAGTTCTGATTTGCATTCTTTTGCAACTAGTACTAAAATAAAATCAGGTAAATTATAATTTTTAAGGGCAGCTACAAACGCTCCTGCTTGTGACATTCCAAATTTTGGGAAGCCTTTATTGACCATATTCATACCTCAATTTAGAAAATTTACGAGTCTCCAACAATGTATTAAAAAGCTGCTTTTGGCTTATAATTGTTAAGAATTTTCCTGCCTGAAACAATTTTGTTTATTTTTAAATTGTAAATAATAAATTGGGATTAAATCAACGTGTATTGTGGAAATTAACACTACTGTTGAACTTGTCTCTAGTGTTTATTTAAAATTAAAAGAAAATATTGCTAAATATAGAAATTTAGTTGGAAAACCTTTAACATTAACTGAGAAAATTTTAGCCGGTCATTTCTATGAAATTGATGACACGGTTTTCACCGGAGGAAAAGATTACGTATTTCTAAAACCTGACAGGGTTGCATTACAAGATGTAACTGGACAGATGGTAATGCTTCAATTCATGCAAGCAAATCTCAGGCAAACAGCTTTGCCAACTACAGTTCACTGTGATCATCTCATCAGAGCTGAAGTACAAGGAGATATCGACATGAAAGTTTCACTTGATGAAAATAACGAAGTCTTCAAATTTTTACAATCTGCTTCTGCAAAATACGGATGTGGTTTTTGGAAACCTGGTGCTGGAATTATTCATCAAGTAGTTCTCGAAAATTATGCATTTCCGGGTGGTCTGATGATTGGTACTGATTCTCATACTCCTAATGCTGGAGGACTTGGAATGATTGCTGTAGGAGTAGGTGGATTAGATGCAGCTGAGACTATGGCAGGTCTGCCTTGGGAATTATTGTATCCTAAAAAAATCGGTGTCAAACTAATTGGTGAACTAACAGGATGGACATCTCCTAAAGATATCATATTGAAAGTTGCTGATGAATTAACAGTATCCGGAGGTACCAATGCAATAGTGGAATATTTTGGCCCTGGAACAAAATCTATCAGCTGTACAGGAAAAGCTACAATTGCCAACATGGGTGCTGAAATTGGAGCAACGTGTTCAATTTTTCCATATGATGAAAGAATGGAAATTTATCTTAAATACACTAATCGAAGTGACATTGCTGATCTGGCAAATCAATACAAAGAATCACTTGTTGCAGATCCTGAAATTGAAATTAATCCTGAAAAATATTTTGACAGAGTAATTGAAATTAATCTTTCAACGTTAGAACCACACATTGTTGGACCTCACACACCTGACTTGGCAAGAACAATTTCTAAATTATCTGATGATGTTAAATCAAAAAATTACACTGACGCAATTTCTGTTGCTTTGATTGGTAGTTGTACTAATTCATCTTATGAAGATATGTCTAGAGCAGCAAGTTTAGCTGAACAAGCAAAATCCAAAGGGATAAAATCAAAAATTCCTTTACTGGTAACTCCGGGTTCTGAACAAATTAGAGGTACAATTGAACGAGATGGCCAAATGGATTCTCTCATTGATATTGGTGCAACTGTTTTGGCAAATGCATGTGGTCCATGTATTGGTCAATGGAATAGACCTGAATTAGAAAAAGATCAACAAAATACTATTGTTACAACATTTAACAGAAATTTCCCAGGACGGAATGATGGACGGAGAACTACTTTGAATTTCATAGGCAGTCCAGAAATGATAATTGCGTTAGCGTTAGGTGGAAAACTTTCTTTTAATCCTTTGAAAGATGATCTAATTGCCTCTGATGGAACAAAATTCAAACTTGAACCTCCAAAACCTGCACCTGAAGTTCCATCTTCAGGTTTTGTAAGACCTGAGGGAATTTTTATCACGCCTCCTGAAAACTCTGATGATGTAGAAGTGATTATTGATCCTAACAGTAAAAGATTACAGCGTTTAGAACCTTTCCCAAAATGGGATGGTAATGACTTTGAAGATTTACCTATTATGGTAAAAGCTAAAGGCAAATGTACTACTGATCATATATCTCCAGCAGGTGCATGGCTTTCATTACGTGGGCATTTAGATAATCTAAGTGATAATATGCTTTTAGGAGCAGTTAATGCATTTAATGATCAAGTAGGTCAAGGTAAAAATGTTCTTAACAATAACTATGAACCATTTTCAAAAATTGCAAGACAATACAAAGAAAATCAAATGAAGTGGATAATAATTGGTGATAATAACTATGGCGAAGGTAGTAGTAGAGAACACGCTGCTATGACTCCTCGTTATTTGGGGTGTGCTGCAGTTATAACAAAAAGTTTAGCCAGAATTCATGAAACTAATTTGAAGAAACAAGGTATATTGGCATTGACATTTAGCAACCCTGATGATTATGATAAAATACTTGAAGATGATAAAATTAGCCTAATGGATTTAAACAAATTAGAATCAGGTAAACAAGTTAAATGTATTATTTCACATATTGATGGAAATAAAGATGAAATTTTGTTAAATCACTCATATAACAAATCTCAAATTGAATGGTTCAGACACGGTTCTGCTCTTAATGTTTTGAGAAACCAATAATTTTTTTGAAGTGGGCCCGATCGGATTTGAACCGACGATCGATGGTTTTGGAGACCATCGCCCTACCAGGCTAGGCTACGAACCCACAAGAACCGAAATATTTTGCTTGAATTTTAACCATTACTAAGATTTATTTGCAAATTGGCAATATTTGCAGTAAAATGATAAAACCAATTTACTTAGTATTTGGAGCTATTCCAATAATTGCTGCAATACTACTAGTTACTCCATTATTACTAAAAAATGAAATTCCTACATCAGCTGCAAATTACACTGATAATATTGAAATTGAATACACTAAACATCAATTAAAAAAAATTTCTTATGGGGTTACTGAGAGAATAGGAGCACAAAAAACTGAAATTCTTTTTATTAAAAATGATGGTGAAATAAAATATTCTGTTACCGAACAAGGATATGTAAAACCTGATGTTCGTTCCAAATTAGATGAATCAAAACTTAACAAGATTAAAGCGCTGATAAAAGAAACTGGTTTTATTTCAATACCTTCTGAATCTTTCCAGATTTTAGATGATGTGACTGAATATCAAAAATCCAATGTTAAAGTTACTCTTAATGGACGTGTAAATCAAATTCATTGGCCACAACAAAATGCTACATCTGATTTTATTCCACCAATAATCACTATGGTCGAATCTGAACTGGATATGATTATGTCTGAATTTAGTGAATAGATACAAATAGTCTTTAGGAAAAATTAAAACATGCTTCCATTATCTGGTGAACGACTAGATGCTAAAGGAATAGTTTCTGATAAAATAAATTCTCTTAATACTTTACGTGGCTCTGTTACTGTTAAACGTGGTTTTGCTCACATGCTAAAAAATGGAGTTGTAATGGATGTAACTACAGTAGAGCAAGCTCAAATCGCTGAAGAGGCTGGGGCTGTCTCTGTCATGGTTTTAGATAAGCTTCCGTCTGAAGTCAGAAAAGCTGGTGGTGTAGCACGTACTGCAAGTATAAGAATAATTGAAGATATTATGGATTCTGTAACAATTCCAGTAATGGCAAAATGTAGAATTGGTCATGTCAATGAAGCACTAGTTCTACAAGAAACCGATGTTGATATGATAGACGAATCTGAAGTTTTAACTCCTGCAGATGAATTTCATCATATTTGGAAATGGGATTTTACAACACCTGTTGTCAACGGTGCTAGATCTTTAGCAGAAGCTCTAAGACGTATTGAAGAAGGTGCCTCTATGATTCGAACAAAAGGAGAGCCTGGAACAGGAAATGTCGCAGAAGCTGTCACTCATATCAAAAAAGTAAATGATGAGTTGAGGATGATTAAATCAGTTTATGATTCTGGAGATAACCAAGATTTGGTCAGAATTGCAAGAGAATTCAAAGTATCCTATAATATTGTTGAACAAACCGCAAAACTCGGAAGATTACCTGTTGTAAATTTTGCTGCTGGTGGGATTGCAACTCCTGCTGATGCAGCATATTTAATGTCTCTTGGATGTGATGGAATTTTTGTTGGTTCAGGAATTTTTAATGCAGATGATGCTAAAGAAAGAGCAAGAGCAATAGTTTTAGCGACTACTTTTTGGAATGAATCTGATAAAGTAAAAGAAGCTCAAAAAATGATTGATGAAAGACAATCTATGATAGGTCTAGATGTAAAAACATTAGAATTACGTATGCAAGATCGTGGTGGTTCATCATGAGTCTTAATGTTGGGGTTTTATCTATACAAGGAGATGTTCATGAAAATCTTATCTCAGCTCAAACTGCAATTGATGAATTAGGCATTGATGGTAAAGTAACTGCTGTAAGGACTCCTGAGGAAATATCCGAATTAGATGGTTTGATAATTCCTGGTGGAGAAAGTACTACTATGGGACAACTTTCTTTAGTAAATGGATCTATGAAGATTTTAAAAGAAAAGATTGAAAATGGAATGCCCGTTCTAGGAATTTGTGCTGGAATGATAATGCTATCTAACAATGCAAGTGATCGTATAGTTGGAAAAACTGATCAACCTCTCTTAGATATTTTGAATATTAAATTGGAGAGAAATTCCTTTGGACGACAAAAAGAATCTTTTGAATCTGACATTTCCATGGATTCTATTGGCATTCCAAAATTCAATGGAGTATTCATCAGAGCACCATCTGTGTCTGAAGTGGGTTCAGATGTAGAAGTTTTATCCAAATTTAATGATCGAATAGTTGCAGTCAAAAAAGGAAACATAATTGGCACTGCTTTTCATCCTGAATTAACTGAAGATACGGCATTGCACAAATATTTCATCAATCTGGTGAATACATCAAAAAACTAACCTTTCATAAGATGAATGCTGAGCAATTCTTTTTAACTATCAATCAGTCGAGCTTTTAAAATGAACAAAAATTTTGTCTTCTTTGCTATTCTAGCCTCTATTTTGGTTGGTAATTCTTTTGGACTGTTTTCAATTGAAAATTCTTATGCAGAAGATAATATTCCTGTAAGCCGAGAAGATTCAAAAGCATATCAAAAACAGCTGGAAGAATTAGAAAAAGAAAAAGCTGAGGAACGAAAACAAAAACTAGAAGATAAAAAAGAAAAACAAAAAGACAAAGAACAAAAACAAAAATTAGAAGAAAAGAAAAGAAAATTAGATTCCGATAGAAAAAAACTTGAAGAAAAATTATCTAAAAAAACTAACAAATATGAAGAACAATTAAAAGAAATTAAAGAAAAGTATCAAAATAGAATTGAATCGAATTTCATTGGAGATGTTGAAAAATTTTCTACTAAAACTGCAAAACTAGAAGATAAAATAGGTAAAAAATCAGATGAAATTCGTCAAAAATTATTAGAAAAACAAGAAAAATTAGACGTTAGAACCCAAAAAATTCTTGATAAAATCAAAGATGGGGATTATTTAGGTGATAAAATTTCATCTTCAGATTCATTTGAAACATACGAATTAACATTTGATTCAGTCACTGCTATCGATATTCATAATCATACTCGATTATCTACTCTTGAAGGTTTTATGATTTTTAATACCTTTGACAAAGGTAAATCTAATCTAAAATTAGAATTACAAAAATGTCAAATTATTGTAGATGGTGGTATACCTTTCAACTGTGGTTTTGGAAAAGCTAGAACAACTTCATCAGGTGATTCTGGCTCAAAAGATTCACTAGTGATCCTGGCATTTTTAGAAGATGATGTGCTTAAAGAAGTCTACGCAACGCTCAAAATTTCATTAAATGCCAATTCTCCTATACAGGCAATAACTAATTCAACCCAAGTTTCAATTTTGAATCCTCAAAGTAAAATTTCTGGCATGTGGTTTCTTGATGGAATTGGTACATTGACAAAAAATGTTACCACGCCAGATGACACAACAGATGACACAACAGATGACACAACAGATGACACAACAGATGACACAACCGGAAATGAAATTTCTATTGAATTAACAGAAAATATAGATCTAGGCGAGAACTAACATTGATCCAAAAAAACTCATCTTATCTTCTGAGTTTTCTATTTTCTTTATTTATTTTTACATCCATCCCACTTTCATTTGGTAATGTAGGAACTGTTTCTGTGGATTCATTTGATGTAGATTATAATATTGAAAATGGTACTCTTGATATGATTTTCTTAGATCCTGATTTTGTCGAATTAATTCTAACCATGGATACTTTATCGGATGGAACTGTTGAGATCACAATTCCCAGATCACTTTTGGATGCAAAATTTGACACATTTGATGATGAATTTTTTATTTTGGTTGATGGATTTGAAACTGATTATATAGAAATAGAGTCAACTTTAGAATATAGAACTCTTGTAATTCCATTTTTTGGTGGTGATTCTATTATTGACATTATTGGTACTGACGCACTCAACACTTTTTCTCCAGAACCTGAAATTCCATCTTGGATTAAAAACAATGCAGGTTGGTGGGCAGATGATCAAATAGATGATACTACATTCATCCAAGGAATTCAGTATTTGATTACTGAAGAAATAATGCAAATTCCTCAGACAGAATCAGGAAATTCAATTGTATCTGAAATTCCATCTTGGATTAAAAACAATGCAGGTTGGTGGGCAGATGATCAAATAGATGATACTACATTCATCCAAGGAATTCAATACTTGATTACAAATGGTATTTTACAGGTATAGTTAGGCTCAATCCAATAGATTGTGCATAGATTTCAAATCATTTTTGAATGGTTTTAAAATTTCTGGAATTTCAACTTTAATCGAATCTTTTAATGAAAGATTCTGGGATTTTTTTTCATTCCAAACTTTTGAATTGAATTCAGTAATTGTATTTGTTATGCCACTTTGATCTTCAATATTTTCTACTTGTACTTGTTTTTCTTTATGAATACTTTCTTTTGAATACAAAATTTTCCAAAGATATTCAGTAATAAAAGGTGTGATTGGTGCTAATAATTTTAAAATTGTTGATAATGTTTTATGCAATGTAAATATTGCACCATCTCTTTCTTCGTCAGAAAAATTTATTCCATATGCTCTTGCTTTTACCATTTCAATGTAATGAGCTGCAAATAGATTCCATGCAAATTCTCTAATTGCAATTGCAGGTATGAAAAAGTTATACTCCTCATATCCTTTTTTACATTCTTTTACTAGGTTATCTAGCTCTGATAACATCCATTTGTCTGATGCAGTAAGTTTTCCTGATTCAATTACTGGAAAACTAGACAAAAATCTTGACACATTCCATAATTTACTGAGGAATTTTTTAGTTGATTCAATTTTTTGTTCATTACATCTAAAGTCATATCCATGATTAATCTCACTTGCACTCCAAAATCTAAAAGTGTCTGCACCTAATTTTTCAATTACTGGCAAAGGATCTATTGCATTTCCTTTACTCTTACTCATCTTCATTCCATTTTCATCTAGACCATATCCCATAATCCATGCTTCCGACCATGGTTTTTTTCCAGTTAGTTGTTCACATCTTAATAATGTGTAGTATAACCATGTTCTAACAATATCTTTTGCTTGAGGTCTAATTGAAGCAGGATATACTTTCTTGAAGAATTCATCATCTTTGTTAAATTTACTGATAAAAAGTGGAGATATACTTGAATCCATCCATGTGTCGAACGTTCTTTCTTCACCTACAAATTCAGTAGAATCACATTTAACACAATTAGTTAATGGACATTTTTCATTCCATGGTTTGTAATACTTTCCAGGCTCAGGAACATGAGGTTCTGAGCACTTTTTACAGTACCAAATTGGGATTTCCGTGCCATAATATCTCCTCCTTGATATTGGCCAATCTATGTTGATAGATTCCAACCAATTCATCAGGATCTGCTTATGCATTGCTGGATGAAATGTGATCTCCTGGCCTAATTTTTTGATTTTCTCTATTGCATCTTTTTGTTTTAGGTAATATTCTTCCATTGGAATAATTTCAATTGGTGTTTTACTTCTTTCTGAAACTGGTGTTCTGTGTATAATCTCTTCAGTTTTTTCTAAAAATCCACCTAATTCTAAATCTTCTATGATTTTTGTTCTAGCTTGTTTTGGTTTTAATCCAGCATACTCTCCTGCAACTTTAGTCATTCTTCCATCTAATCCAATTGCAACAATTTCTTCTAATCCTAATTCTCTAAACAACGCTACATCGTTTTGATCACCATAACTACATACCATTACAGCTCCGGAACCAAATTCTTGTTGAGCAGAATGGTGTGTTCTTAGTTCTACTTCTACATTAGTAATTGGAACGATCACTTTCTTTCCAATGTATTGCGTATATCTTTCATCTTCTGGATTTACTATGATTGTTCTACATGCACAAAGTAACTCTGGTCTTGTACTTGCAATGATTATATCTTTATCTGTATCTTTGATTTTAAATTTCATGTAAACTAGTTTTGTTGATAAATTTTCATAAATGATTTCTGCATCTGCAATGGTTGTACCTGATACCCAATCATAATTGTTAGGTCTGTTTGCAAGATACACTTGTCCTTTTTTCCATAACTCGATAAATGTTGATTGTGTAAGTGCTCTATATTCTTCTGAATCTGTTCTGTAATAGTTTGCAAAATCTCCACTAATTCCTAAACTTTTCATAATGAGAATCATTTCATCTTCTAAATTGTCTAATGCTTCTCTACACAGATTTAGGAATTCCCCTCTTTCTGTTTCTCTCATTCTGATATTGTGTTTTTTCTCAGTGTATAGCTCCACAGGAAGACCATTTCTGTCTATACCTATTGGAAAGTAGACATTTTTTCCACTCATTCTTGCTGTACGGGCAATCATGTCGATTTGTGAATAATGTGCTGCTGCTCCTATGTGCCAAGGTCTGCCTGAAGGATAAGGCGGTGGAGTGTCTATTGTATAGTTGTTATCTTGTGGAGTAAAATCATAAATTTTTTCCTCCTCCCATTGTTTTAGAATTTCTTTCTCTAATTCTGGATTCCATGCTTTTTCTGATATCTTTGGGTCCATTTCTTAATTATCTTGAAATATTTGAAATAATGTGAGACCCTTTATTGTAGCCTTCATAGATGTAAACTCCGACTGCTTCTACATTTGATGGCATTTTAGGTGCTAATAGTTTGATTATTTCACTTGAAAGGTTCTCTACGGTAGCTTCTCCTTCTAAAAGATATGTTGTGTTTTTTGGAACTTGCAATTCAAACACTCCTTTAGGCCCTTCAAACTGAATTAGAAAATGTAAATCGTCTTCTTTCTTTAGGTATTTTCTATTGATGAAAAATTTATGATCAAATACATTTACTACTTCTTTGATGATTCTTTTAGCTTCTCCAAAATCTAAAAGTAGATTGTCTTTCATTTGTCCTACAAGCTCGACCATTACAGAAGATGTATGACCATGAAGTATGGAACATTTTTCAACTAATGGTAAGATATGTGCATAATCAAATGAAAATGATGCATCTTCTAAAAATATGGAGCCTGTTTGTGGAGTTTTATCATAAAATACAATGTCTTGTAACTCTTTAATCTGTGCAACATATTTTGCATGTCCTATCGCCATTACTTTATCTTGAGGAAAGTCTTCCTTGATTTTTTTATATTTTGCAATATCTTCATCAGTATCAATTACTTCAATCAACCCTTTTTCTGTTTTAAAATCAATCATAACCTCAATTCCGTTCTTTAATGTGATCTTGTGATTGTATTGATATTCTTGCTCAAGAAAAGTAAGCATCTGAGCAACTGTTAACTCTGTTCTAGTTTTGAGTAAATTTCCCTTTTTATCGATATACCGAAAATCAGAATCTAAAATTGTAGGACTTGTAGCCATGTGAAGCATCTGACTCTGGATATAATATAAATTCTGTAATGACTGTGCCTAAAACTCCTATTCCAGCGAATTTAGAATTTTGGCTAAATTCACATCATTTTTTGTAATGCCTCCTGCATCATGAGTTGTTAATTCAATAGTTATTTTGTTATACACGTTAAACCATTCTGGATGGTGATTCATCTTCTCAATCTCCATAGCTGCTCTGGTCATAAATCCAAATGCTTGGTTAAAGCTTTCAAATTGGAATTCTTTGTGAAGTTTTTCATTTACAACACTCCAGCCAGGCAACTTTTTTAATTCTTCATTTATGTCTATTTGAGATAATCTAATCATAATGTTTTAGATATAATGTTAAATTAAAAGATTGATTCATTACCCATCAATGGATACTTGTGATGTGAGTGATAATGGATGAGATGAACAAAAAACTGCTTGAACACATCAAAAATTCTGTTTCTGATGTTGTTCAAGAAAAGAAAATCGGCATTGCGTTTTCTGGTGGTGTTGATAGTACGTTAATTTCAAAAATTTGTTCAGATATGAATTATGATATTATACTATTGACTATTGGATTTACTGAATCACATGATATTTTATTTGCAAAAGAAGTTAACACTCATCTAAAATACCCACACCATGTTTTAGAAATTGATCCAGAAACATTTACTAAAGTTTCATCAAACATTCATCAAACAATAAATACTGATAATCTATCGTGGAATGAAAATTGTATTGCATTTTATTATGTATCTAAATTGGCAAGAGGATTAAATCTTGATACTGTAATTACTGCTAATGGTATTGATGAATTATTTTGTGGATACAATGCATACAGAGATGCATTTTTCGGAGGAGAATCTCAAATTATTGAACTAATGAACACTAAACTAGAAAATGAACTCAAAATGATGAAAGCTGTAAATCTTATCTCATCTGAATTTGATGTCAAAATACTCCAACCATTACTTTCTTTCAAATTTATTGAATATGCAAAAAGTATCCCTTTGTATCAAAAAATTCATGATTCTGAAGACTTGTATCGTAAACACATTATTCGTAAATTGGCACGTGATATTGGTGTACCTGAGATCTCTTGCACAAAACGAAAAAAGGCATTACAATATGGTTCCAAAATTCACAAGGCTTTACTAAAAACAAGATAAGTATTTCTTATAATATTAAATAAATTTACTAACCATTTTTTGAACTGATTTTTTTACATTATTGATAATTACAGGAGATGCTCCGAGATGTTTCTCTGGTGAGAATATTGAATCAATTTCTTTATCAGTAAGATTTGAAGAAAACGCTTTGTCATTTTTGATTGCATCTATGTAGTGAATTCCTTTATCATTTGCCTCAAATGCAACTCTTTGAACATCTTTGTATGCAACAAATCTTGGAATTCCTTTTTTGATTAATGCCTCTAAAACAAATTCTGCAAAGATTTGTCCTTTTGTTATGTATAGATTTTCTACAATTCTTTTCTCATTAACCATCAAATTTGAAATAACTCTAGTCATAGTTTCTAGCATCTCGTCTACCAAAATAGATACTGTTGGGATTACAAATCTCTCATTTGCCGAATTTGAAAGATCTCGTTCATGCCATAATGGAATATTTTCAAATGCAACTGCAACTTGACTTCGTACTAATTTGGATAATGATGACACACGTTCACTTTTTATAGGATTTCTCTTTACTGGTACTGCGCTACTTCCCATTTGTCCTTTCTTGAATTGCTCTGCTACTTCCCCTATCTCAGTTCTTTGCAAATTTCTAATCTCTATTGCAATTTTTTCTAGAGTGGCACCGATTAATGCTAACTCAAAAACATATTCTGCATATCTTTCTCTTGGAACAATCTGTGTTGTTACTTCTGCAGGAAATAATTTTAATCGTTTTGACACTCTTTTTTGAACTTCAAGTGATCTTACACCCATCAAGGATCCTGTTCCTACAACACCTAATGTTTTGCATATCAGAATCCTTTTCTTTATCTCTTCAATTCTTTCTACATGTTTTGCCATCTCTGCAGCCCAATTGGCAAATTTTAATCCAAATGAAATAATGCTGGCATGCTGTCCATGTGTTCTTCCAACGGCCGGAATTTTTCCATACTGCACTGCTTTTTTTGCAAGTATTGATGCCATTTTTGCTACTTTTGGTTCAATAATTTCCAATGCATCTCTCATCTGCATTGAATTACTAGTATCCACTAAATCATTACTTGTAAGACCATAATGTATCCAAGGCCTTGCATTTTTAGAACATTTTTCACTTAAGGCTTCAACAAGAGCAGCAGTATCATGATCACTTTTAGCCTCTAATTGTTTAATTCTTTTAGCAGTGATCTTTCCAGACTTTGCTGCTTTGAAAATTTCGTTTCCCACACTTTTTGAAATCATTCCTATCTCACTTTGGGAAATTGATGCAGCACCTTCAATCTCTAATTGATAATTTACTTTTTTCTGCTCACTGAAAATATCCATCATCTCTTTTGTGCCATAACGACCACTATCAATTGGTAAAATTGCCAATGTTTACAGTCTACCTACATCGAAAATAAATCTATTCATGCTTTGAATTCAATTTTACATACTATGCAGTCTTTTGTCAAATTATTTTTCAATGATACCTGTATCTTGTAAAACCCATTCTAAAGCTTTGAAGTAACCTTGTTTGAAGTTTTTCTCATCAATTGCCCAATCTGGATTTGCTCTTAGTTCTGCAAGTAATTGGTTTGCCTTTTGCATAATTATTGCTTTATCTAGCATACTTTTGAGTAAATATTGATTAATTTAAAATTATTTTTACAAATCTTCTGATGATTTAAATTGGATTGCAAGGAATTTTTACCAATACTCATGTCATCCACTGCACCAAGAAAAATTGGAGAAAATCAATATCAAATTGACGTTGATTCTAATCTTGGAATGAAAGTTCCTGTTAGGATATATGCTGATGAACCACTACTTCAGAAAATGTTGTCTGATAGAACAATAATGCAGGCACGAAATGTTTCTTCAATTCCTGGTATAGTTGGTCATAGTGTAGTTTTACCTGATGGCCATGAAGGTTATGGTTTTCCTGTAGGTGGAGTTGCAGCAATGGATGCTGAAGAAGGTATGATTAGTCCTGGCGGTGTCGGTTACGATATCAACTGTGGAGTTAGATTACTTCGTTCAAATTTAACTGAAGAAACAGTTCGTTCAAAACTAAAAGAACTTGTCACTGATCTTTTTAGTTCTATTCCATCTGGAGTGGGTTCTAAGGGTGCAGTAAAACTTACTCATTCTGAATTGGATGAAGTTTTGGTAAATGGAGTTGATTGGGCAATTGATCATGGTTATGGTTCCTCTGATGATTCTGATGTATGTGAAGAAAATGGCCAAATTAAAAATGCAGATCCAAACAAAGTTTCTGACAAGGCAAGAAAAAGAGGTGCACCACAACTTGGAAGTTTAGGTTCTGGAAATCATTTTCTTGAAGTACAAAAGGTTACCGAGATTCATGATGAAGAAGCTGCAAAAAGAATGGGTATTAAAGAAGGAACTATTACCGTTCTAATTCATTGTGGTTCTAGAGGGTTTGGTCACCAAGTGTGTAGCGATTATCTTAGAGTTTCAGAACAAGCTATGGAAAAATACAATATTCATTTACCAGACAGAGAATTAGCGTGCGTTCCAAATAATTCTGAAGAAGGAGACTCATATAGAAAAGCAATGTTTGCAGCATTAAACTTTGCATGGAGTAATAGACAAATGCTAACTCATTGGACTAGAAATTCTTTTCAACGCGTCTTTGATCAATCCGAATCGGATCTTGATATGAAATTAGTTTACGATGTTGCTCATAATATTGCTAAGGTAGAAAAACACAAAGTTGACGGAAGGGAACGAAATTTAGTAATTCATAGAAAAGGTGCAACCAGAGCATTTCCTGCAAATCGTGATGAAATTCCATTAAAATACAGAGATTTAGGGCAACCTGTTTTAGTTCCAGGTTCTATGGGAACTGCCAGTTGGATTTTATTGGGACAACCAAATTCTATGGATCTGAGTTTTGGTTCAACTGCACATGGTGCTGGAAGAACCATGTCAAGATCTCAGGCTCGAAGAAACTATACTGAAGATGATGTGAAAAAGTCGCTTAACGACAAGGGAATTTACATCAAAGCTTTAACCAGAGATGGAGTTGTAGAAGAAACTCCTCAAGCATACAAAGATGTTGATGCTGTGGTAAATGTCTCTCATAATCTTGGAATTGCCACTAAAGTTGCAAAATTAGTGCCTATTGGTGTGATTAAGGGTTGAGCGAAGATTCTGAACTTGAAAGATTAAAGGCAAAGAGACTTGCAGAGATGCAGAAAAATATATCCAAAAAACAAGAAATCCAATCAACTCAAGAATCTCAAAAAGAAATAACTCATGAGAATCCTCGAGATGTATTAATCAAAATACTTGGTTTTCGA
Organism: Nitrosopumilales archaeon CG_4_9_14_0_2_um_filter_34_16; assembly: GCA_002788515.1. Taxonomy (GTDB): domain Archaea; phylum Thermoproteota; class Nitrososphaeria; order Nitrososphaerales; family Nitrosopumilaceae; genus Nitrosopumilus. The sequence continues at coordinate 21,399 of PFRJ01000093.1, forward strand.
GGAATAGAAGTTTTGGAAAATGCCGAATCTCAATTTCCAAATGAAACAGTAATGATTATACAAAAATTAGCTGAATTAATTAAAACTGGTGAAATTAACGAAACTATTGATGGTGGAAAATTATTGACATTGTTTAGATCAGTTGGTTTGAATGTTCGAATGGCCACAAAAATCAATATTGAACAAGATGGAAAATTTGTATCTCTTAGTGACAAACTTAGCAATAAATCATCTGATGAAAGTGATGAATAATGAGTATAGTTTTAGAAATCGGAACAAAAAATTATGTTGATGATTTACTGTTGATCAAAAAAGCACTTTCACACATGGAGAGTCTCGTTGACGGTTACAATGGATATGTTCTAAGTGAACCTTCATCAAAGTTTGGATGGACATTTTTTAAATTGGCTTTCAAATCAAATTTACAAAATGGCATTGAAGAAAAATTTTCTGATATGATTGCAAAATATGAGTGGACTGATCAACCAAATAAATTTGCAAAATTTATGACCGATTATTTTATTTCTAAAGGCTGCGATGTTAAAATAAAATTGTCTGATTAGACTCTTCTTCCTCTTTTTCCACCTTTCTTTCTGGTGGTATCATGAGGAATAGGTGTAACATCATCAATTCGTCCAATTTTAAATCCGCCTCTTGCTAATGCTCTAATTGCAGCTTGTGCACCTGGACCTGGTACTCTTGACCCTACGCCTCCTACTGCACGAACTCTAATGTGAAATCCTGTGAATCCTTTCGTTCTTGCAACATCTACAACTGCATTTGCAGCTTTCATTGCCGCAAATGGTGATGATTCGTATCTATCAGCATTAACGTGAACTCCACCAGAACTGATTGATACTGTTTCAGCACCAGTAAGGTCAGTCATGTGAATAATTGTATTGTTATAACTACTGTAAATATGAGCAATCCCCCATTTTTCAGGTCCGTCTTTCTTCGTTTCTGGTTGAGATTTTACTTCTGTAATAGATTCTGACTCTATTTCATCAGATTCAGTCTCCTCGACTGCTATCTCCTCAATTTCAGCTTCAATTTCTGACAATGTCTACTCAGGCCTTAAAGGGTTTAAAAAACATTGATTTTTTGGTTTATTCTTATTTTGTCATTTTATTGGAGATTGATGACTATTCATATACTGTTTTCATATGGTTAAATTAAATGACATCAATTCTTTTGTTAGCCCTTGGTGTAGGTGTTGCAACTGCATTGTTGATTTCAATGGCATTCCATTTTTTAACACCTACTAATGATTCAGTTTTATCGCCTTTAGAAAAAAATTGCCAGCAAATTGCTAATGAAGGATACAAAATTCATTCAATCTACCCAGATTCCAATCCTGATGATCTTCCAGATGATGATCTTAAACGCTTGTTATATCTTGATGACTTGTGGATAAAAGAGTGTGTTTCTGTTCTTCCCGCTGATTCAATTTTTAGTATCATAAATAATGTTGAGCGTGATTTTTCTTATGGTGAATAGTTACCTAAAATGTCTCCATCCTAAATCTTTTAACTTTACATAATGCTTGTCTTTTTTAATAACAACATCTTTCCCTGAAGTAACATACCCAATTTCTAAAATTGGAGTTTTTAACAATTTTGCATTTTTTCTAACTATTTTTCTATATTTTGGTGCTACTGTAAATACGAATTCATACTCTTCTCCGCCATTAAAAACTAAATTATCTAAATTCAATTTTTGAAATTTTGCAAAATCTTCCAAGTCTTTAGATGATGGTATGTTCTCAATTACAAATTTATTTTTACTTTGGCTTGCCATTTCATTTAGTGTGGTAGATAATCCATCACTAGAATCCATAGCTGATGAAAAATATTTTTTATTTTTTAATCCAAAATTGAGCTTTGGTTTTGGATTGATCACTGTTCTAATTGATTTTTGTACTATTTTTCCTGCATGTTGTTTCTTTTTTAAAAGTGCGTCTAATCCTACAGCTGTATATCCAAACGGACCTGTTACAAATATTAAATCTCCTTTCTTAGCACCCTTTCTAGTGACTATTCTATCTGTTATTCCAAATAGGCATACGTTGAATACAATTTCTTTTCCTTCGTTAGTATCTCCACCAAGAATTGAAACACCATATTCTTTACCTGCTTTTTTAAATCCTAATGCAATTTCATTGATTTCTGAGCGTGAAATTGTATTTGGCACGTTTACAGAAATCATTCCATATTTCGGTTTGACTCCTTTTGCAGCAAAATCACTAACACATGCTATGATACTTTTTCTTGCAGCATCAACTAATTTCATTTTAGGTGGGATATCTGTACTCTCCACCAACGTGTCTGTTTTTGCAACAATTTGGATTTTCTTAAAATTAAAAACTTCAACATCTTCAAATTTTTTCTTGCCTAGTCCTCTCTGAAAAATTTCAATTATTGCTAATTCATCTAATTTTTTCATAACTCTGGTTCACCAACTCTAATGTATTTTTAACAATCGTCTTGCATTTTTCAACACTGTTTGATTCTGCTGAAACTCTAATGATGTCTTCTGTGTTTGATTTTCTAATCAACACCCAACTGTCTTCATCTATTATTCCTTTGATACCGTCTAATGAAATTGCTTCGGAATAATCACCTGAAAATTTAGATTTTATTTGTTCAATAACTTCGTCGTGGAACTTTGAGTTAATTTCTATTTTCTCTCTTATTTGATAATAACTTTCCATGAAATTTATAATTTCATTAAACTCTGATGTTCCTAACATCGATGCAATCAAACCGCTAGTAAGAATACCTTCTCTACAATAATTGAATTCTGGTAAAATAAATCCACCACTGCTTCCCTCTCCTCCTGCTTGGGAATTATTTTTTAACATTAGATCTATCACATTTACTTCTCCTACTTTCGATCTATGTACTCTTCCTCCTCTTTCCTTGATGAATTTTTCAATTGAAACACTAGTGTCTATGCTTAGAACAAAATTTTTGTACCCTAACTCTAGCGATTTTGCAACACCTAAACCAAGTGTAACATCTGGAGTTTGTTTTTTTCCATTTTTGACTACTACTAATCGATCTCCATCTAAATCAAATGCGAATCCTATTTCTTTTTTGTTTGAAGCAGTGATTAATTCAGTTAGCTCATCAGATGTAGGATCTGGTCCTCTGGTACACCCAGAAAGGTTTTCATTTAGTATTTTGACACTGCATCCAATTTTTGATAGTAATTCTGGTGCAAAACCCTTAGCTGCCCCGCCGCCAATGTCGACTACAATTTCGGGCTGATTTTCAACATCTCCTATGATTTTTCTAGCATCATCGATATATGATGATGATATCTCTCTTTCAATTCCTATATTTGTTTGAAAAATTTCTTGGTGTTTGATGATTTGAGGAAGTTCGTCTTCATTGATTCCTCTACCTTCTATGATGAATTTCATTCCATTCCATTGTATTGGATTGTGAGATGAAGAAATAACTAGACCTGCTCCGTATTTTCTTGCTTCTCTAAAAACCACTGGAGTAGGTACTGTTTCTAAATTAAAAATATCGATTCCATTCTTCATTAATGCAGCACTAGCTACATTTTTTATCATGGATCCTGATGGTCTTGTGTCTTTTCCAATAACACATTTTTTAGATTTTACTAATGATGCAAAATTATTGCAAAATTCTAACACATCTTTTAGTGTAAGATCTTCTCCAAATATTCCCCTAATACCTGAAATTGTTTTTTTCAATTAATCCCATTCGGAAAGGCTTTTTATTAACTCTGATGGATTTATCCAAACGTGCCTTGGTAGCTCAGCCTGGTAGAGCGAACGCCTCGTAAGCGTTAGGTCGCGTGATCGAGTCACGCCCAAGGCTCCGCTTTCCTTCGGAAAATGGGCTGCGCGTGCCTTCGGCAATTAATTTTTCCTTTTCGTTGTTAGTAAAATCACTAACAATTATGTTAGTAAAATCACTAACAGATGAATTCTGAATTAATGGGAGTTCTACTTGATAGAATTCTTTAATTTTCTTTTTTATTTTATGATCAAGAAATCTTTTATGTGCATAACTGGGAAAAATTGTTCCTGAAAGATAACTACGTTCAGTTTTACTAAGCACATAGTATTATGATATGGACAGTATTTAGATTTTGATCATAACAAAAACAAATTTTGAAATATAATTTTTTATTCCAAAATCTTTAAGTTCATACAAAATTTAGAGAATCATTGAAATTTCTATTTTTATTTGTACTAGTGGTTCTAGTTGGAATAATTTCAATTAATGATGCGTTTGCAGAACCATATTGGGGAAATCTCAAGGTAGACATTGAAAAATCAGATAGAATTGAAGGAAAAAAGTCTGATGTAATAAGAGTAAGAGCTGAATTTACAAATAATGATAATGAACAAATCACGATTTATCATATGTATGCATTCTTAGACGATTCAAAACATAGAGAATTTTCAAATTCAAATTATATAATATTGGGAGATAAAGGACATAATATTACAGAAATGGAATGCCCATGGGATTTTTCTATTGAACTCAATCCTGGAATTTCAGAAGAAGGTAGTTTTTGTTTTGAAGTACCAAAAGAAAATGTAGAGTTTACATTACATTTGTATGAATCTTCACCAGATTGGTGTAAACATCCTTCATATGGCAGTTGTAATGAAAAAACGGTTAGACTTGTAGTAAATCCCCCATCACCAAAATCATCATCGAGTCCATCATCAAGTACGATACCTACAGAACCAATACAAGTTCCTAAAGCATACAAACCAATCCCATCTGCATCAAGCCCACCACAATTAAGTACAAATAAAATTATAATTCCGTCATCGGGTAACTCTGACGAAATAATTTTATCTGGCAGTATTGCTAATCATGAAAAAGGTTTTCCTTTAGCTGTAAACTTAATACAACCTAATGGGATTATCCAAAATTTTATTACAGTTTTATCTGATAGTGGCAGTTATCGTACTTCTATTTCAATAAATGAAAATTCTCTTACAGGAATTTACAAAATACAGTTATATCATAAAGGTGTAAATATTGGATTGGTTTCATTTACTGTTTCTCCCTCTACAAAAATTGAATCTACTTCAAACATTCCATCTTGGATTAAAAACAATGCAGCTTGGTGGGCAGAAGATCAAATTGATGATAAAACGTTTGTTCAAGGGTTAGAATTTCTGATAAAAGAAGGAATAATGATAATTCCTCAAACTCAATCAGGACAATCTACACAACAATCTATTCCATCTTGGATAAAAAACACGTCTGGGTTTTGGGCAGAAGATAAAATTTCTGATAGTGAGTTTATCAGTGCATTACAATTCCTTGTTGAGAAAGGAATCATAGTAATTCCACAGAATGATAATAGTAGTTCAAT
>PFRJ01000063.1 GCA_002788515.1 Nitrosopumilales archaeon CG_4_9_14_0_2_um_filter_34_16
GTTTTCGAGACGGCCGCCGTACCACTTGGCTATCCCGGCAATAGGGGTAAGATTTGCTCCATAATAAAGCAAATCAGAAAAAGGTTAGAAATTATCAATGTCAAAGAGTTCGTCTTGAAATTTCTTTTTTATTTGATCCTTTGTTTTTTCCCATTCATCATCACTTACAGTATCTGTAAAAATAGAATAAAATTCATCAAACTCAATATTTAAGATAGAAATTATTTCTTGTTTTTCAGATTCAGAAAAAGGAAAGTATGACACGATTTTTGAAACAAATTCATCAGCAGAATAACGAATTTCAAAAATTTTATCTTGTAAACGAGAGGGAAGATCGATAGTCATTCTCAATGGTATGAAATTTCCATATTAAATCGATTTCAAAATAGAACAACAAATGCATCAAATACGATGAAGGATAAACACAAAATACCTCAAATCAACAACAAATTACATGGGACTAAACCTAAAAGAGTTAGTAGTAAGAGAAAAGACCACACTTGAGGCATTTTCAAACAAGGTAATTGCAATAGATGCATACAATGCAATTTACCAGTTTTTGGCAAGTATCAGGGGTCCAGATGGGCTACAACTAACAGACGGGGAAGGGCGAATTACAAGTCATCTAAGTGGATTACTATACAGAAATGTAAATTTTCTATCATTGGGAATAAGACCAGTTTATGTTTTTGATGGAAAACCACCGTCACTGAAAACTGCAGAGATTGAGCGTAGAAAACAAATCAAAAGAGATGCCACTGTAAAATATGAAAAAGCAGTTGCAGAAGGAAATATGGAAGATGCGAGAAAATTTGCACAACAAACAACTAGCATGAAGGACGGAATGGTAAAAGAATCAAAACAATTTCTCACATATTTTGGAATTCCATACATTGAAGCACCGTCTGAAGGAGAAGCAACGGCAGCTCATTTGACAAATACAGGTCAAGCATTTGCCTCTGCCAGTCAAGATTATGATTCCATACTATGTGGAGCAAAAAGACTAGTAAGGAATTTTACAAACAGTGGAAGACGCAAAATTCCAAATAGAAATACGTACATCGATGTACTTCCAGAAATTATTGAGACGCAGAAAACTCTTGATGCATTAGGAATAACTAGAGAAGAATTAATTGATATCGGAATTTTAATTGGCACTGATTTTAATCCTAATGGTTTTGAGAGAATCGGACCAAAGACTGCAATGAAATTAATCAAGCAACATTCAAGATTAGAAGACATTCCACAAATTCAAGAACAACTAGAAGAAATAGACTTTGAACAAATAAGAAAAATATTTCTAAATCCAGAAGTTGCAGATGTTGATGAAATTGTGTTTAATGAAGTAGATTATGAAGGAATGACCAATTATCTAGTTAAAGAAAGGAGTTTTTCTGAAGACAGAGTCCAATCTACACTAAACAGATTAAAAAAAGCACTAGAAAAAAAGAGTCAAAATCTAGATCAGTGGATGTAATTTTCTAAAATTTGAAAATTAGTAGAATACTTTATGAGTATCTAATTGATTATACAATGAAAAAAACTAAAAACTAGAGCTAATTAAGAAATGATGCTCCTAGATTTTCAAGATTTTGGTTTTTGATCACTGCACCAGCAAAAGTACATTCTCCTTTTGCAAGAGTTCTATTGAAATCCAAAGTCATAGTTTCCATATCTGAATGGATTAAGAACTTTCCGAGTTTCATTGTACTTTCATCAGCACAAATTTTCACGATATAATTTGCATATGAGCCTGATCCTTTTCTCTTTTCTACAAGAACTTTTTCTATGCTTTTGTCGTGTTCGTAGTTGGTGTATTGTTGTGCTTCTGTTGCTGGAATACTTGAAAATACCAACATCAATGGAGTAAACAATGCAACAATCAATGCTATTTTTTGTTTCATGGTGTAGTTCATCATAATTGTTATTAGTTGATAGTTTAGATTAATGCGGTATGCCTGAAAATACTACTTTTGGGAATTTACAGTCCTATAGAAACTACACACAGCCAACAGTAAAACGTCTCTTTGGTGACACTTCATTTAGAAAGAAAAGAAAATCAAAACATCAAGAAAATGTTCACAAATTACTAGAAGCACTTGCATTACATGGTTCGATGACTACGTGGGAAATAGCACAACTACATTATTCTGACATTCCAGCAATACGCACAAGAGAAAAAGAACTAAGAAGATTATTAGTCGGTAGAAAAGATAGAGGTAAGAAATCTTTAGGTGTATTAGATGTTGGACTAGTAGTGAGTGAAAAGATCAAAATAAAACAAAACATTTCAAATTATTACAGATTATCTTTGCATGGAATATTGTATTGCCTTGATGTCTTGGGTTTTAGGAAAAAGGATGTAGATGCAATGGCACATAACTATGAAAAAACATTGCCAATGGTTTTTGGAAAATGGGGTTACTTGAAATCCATTCTTGATAATGATGTGTACAGAATACAGATTTTAGCTGAAGGTTTATTTCTAGATAATATCCACATTACAAAAATTTCAAAAATTCCAATTTTTGAGATAATCACCTATCTGAATGTAAAATACCAAAATTATTACGAAAGTATTTCTGAAAAAGATCTAGCTGATCAGATATCTTATTGGTTTTACACCACACTTTTGATTCACTCTACAATGAATCGTAAAATGGAAAAAACAGAATTAGAAAAATGGAAAAAAATTTTTGCAAATGATAAAAAATTAAAGAGATGGTTTTTTGGATTTGTTAAAGAAACGTCAAAGTTTTATTCTGATAGATTTGATTATCTTAAAATTTTAGAACCCTGATTTACACATATTTTTTTATTATATTTTCTAGTACTTCAAAATCATAGGGTTTGTTAATTAAATCTAAAAGTGATTGACTCTTAGCATTTAGAAGTTTTTTCTCATCAATAGTGTATGCCGAAATTAATATTATTTTTGCTTCGGGATTAATTTTTTTCATTCTAAAAAAAGCATCAAATCCATCCATCTTTGGCATTTTAATATCCATAATTGTGATTGAGGGGGACGATTCTTTGAATTTAGCCACGGCTTCTTCCCCGTCTTTTGCAGTGACTACTTCATAACCGAGATTTTTTAGCATAAATGCATTTAATCCTAGTAAATCCGCATCATCATCTACAAACAGAATCATTTTCTATTTCCCCCTATTGGTAAATTCATAGATGTCAATCTAGTTCTCTTTATCCTTAGGTATTTTGACTATAAATCGTGTAGGTTTGTTTTGGACTTTAATCGACCATCCGTGCTGTTCAACTATATTTTTACATATAGATAGACCAAGACCAGTCCCTTTCATTTTTGTTGTAAAGAGAGGCAAAAAGATTCGTTTTAAATTTTCATCAGGGATTTCTTCACCATCATTTTGAATTTCTACAAACTTGTTGCTCAAATCTTCAGAAAATGAAATAATGATATTTCCAGACGTTTCATCAATAGATTGAATTGAATTTAATATTAAATTAATGAAAACAATTTCAATTTTTTCTCGATCACAATAGACTGAGATATCTTTTGACGGAGTAAATATCTTTACATTTGTAGGGATTTTTAGAGATTTGATTGAAAAATCTATGATTTCAAGTAACGAATGATTTTGTAAATTTGTAGGAGTGATTCGGACATAATTTAACACGTCATTGATTTGATGTGTCATTCTTGATATTGCACTATCCATTCTTGGAAACACTTCTTGTTGGAATTGTGGATTCACATTTTTGAAATTCATCTTTATTGCTTCAATACTTGTTTTTATTACTGCCAATGGATTTTTCAAATCATGTGCAAGACTAGATGATAGTTCTCCTATTGCAGTCAGTCTTTCATTTTTTACTTTAGCTTTTGATTCTGCAAGATCTTTTTCTGCTTCGATTAGTTGCTGGATATTATGCGTGGCATTTTTAAATGAGTCTAATATGATCTGAAACTCACTGAATCTACTTCTTTCAAGTTTGTATGTAAGATCACCTTTTGATAAATGCGAAGCTATTTCTGTTATTTTATTCAGTGGTTTTGAGATCAAGTAAGTGATAATTATTCCGATTATAACAGCTGCAAAAATACTGAACAACGTAATCAAAACCAATTCTCTTTGAATATCCGAAACATTTTCTAAAATAGATAATTCGTCCTGCTCTATAACTAAAATCCATCCAAATCCAGAAAATTCACGATACCCTGTTGAAGTAGAATATGTTACAAATTGTGTCATCTCATCTTCGACTATGTCAAAGGAGCCTGTTTCTCCCGTAATGAGTTCGAAATTCTCATATTTGTCATAGAATAGATCTTCATCTTTATTAGAATAGACAATAGTTCCAGAATCATCTAATAGGTACACATCTTTGTTTTCATTAGAAATTATTTCACTGTTATCTTTCAAGTCCTTTAAAATATCTTCCAAATTCAAAGATACTCGTAAAACACCGATAAAGTTTCCTGTGTCATCTGTGATTTTCAAACCTATAGGAATTATATATGAATCCAAATTTTGATTGTAAACTGGTTTATCAATGTAAAGACCATCTTTTTTTGTGTCTCGCCACCATTCTTCATCATCTTGACGATAATCTGATGTTCCAACACCTAAAGCAACATTGGCACCAAACTGATTGGTAATAAAGAACTCATCAATTACATTGTGTTCGTACACATTTTTGTAAAATTCAATAATTTCTTTTAGTTCATTTGATAAATCAATGTTGTTTGTTCGTTCTATGAATGGTGTATATTTGAACTCTTTTTCTAATCTGTCTTGTTCTGATAAAAAACCCTCGATATCAAGTAACTGTTCAAATTCTTGATTAGACAAATGAAGTGTTTGTTGAACTTCTTGGGTTTGGGAAATCTGACTGAAATCATCAATCCTTTTTTTAACGAATTTATCTAAATCTTGGATTATAATTGACGAGAGAGCAAAGTTTTTTGATATTTCGGATGTTTTCATTTCTTGAATGTTGATATTCAAAATAACAAATGAGCTTACAGTGTATATGAAAAGAAGCGTAGCTAATCCGATAATGATAAGATAAGATATTTTCATTGTGTCTAAAATTATAAAATGAGAGTATTTTAATCTGATTTGATATAAGGCATACCGCACTGCCTAAGATTATCGTCAAATAACTCTTACAATAACATACATTGTGAAGTCAAATTAGCAATACCAAAACACCAACCTTTCACCTATATGGTAATAGATATTATCCCATCACTCAATGTATTGAAAAATTGACAAAAAAAGGTATTGTCAAAATACTTCGAAATCTTTTTTTTATTTCTTTATTGCTGTTCTTTGTATTATTGTCATCATTTTCTTTAATGGGGCAAGCTCATGCTGTTCAGAATGATCGAGAAATTTATACAAAATCGATTTTTACCAAGTGGATTGATGATAATTTCCATCATGTTTTTGCAGTATGCGGTTCTGAATTAATTAATGGTGATGTAATTCTTGTTTCTTCAGACATTGCAATAAAGCCCCTTAAAATTCAATATGATGAATTGTTAGATTTTTGTAAAAGCTTCGACGTCAGTATCATGGTATCAAATCCTTCAAGTATAAAGTTAGAAGTAATAAAAATTGAAGAAAAAGAAAGCAAAATCATAATAATGGAAAAAAAGATTTCTTCATTGGAAAATATAGTTCAACGATTGTTCACAGATAGAGATGCTTTGATTTATGACGCATTTACAGTAGAGAATAATTCGGATATTCTTAAAAAAGCAGAAGCAAAATTGGATAGAATTTCAGAATTAATTAACTATCAAAAAATAATTTCTAAAAAACTAGAAATTATTTCGTCAATATAGTAGGATTATTCCCAATGAAGAAATTAAACTTTGAAAATAAAAAAACTTGGAGTATTAGGTACAATGTTACTTTCATCTACGTTTTTCATATATGCATATGATGATACGACAAATAATTCTAATGTTAATTCCATAAATATATAACACATGGTAAAAATATCTGATACAAAATACTACATTCAATTTAAAACCAGTACTGGATAAGAGGAAGTACAAACTCCAATATTTGTATTAATGTCTGATCTTGAAACTAAAATTCTAAAATACGATAAATTACAGTTGACGAATTCGTGTAAAAATTATGAAACTTTGGTTGATGCAAAACAGGGTAATCATATAATGAACCAGATGCCTGATGTGATTATGAAATGAATATCTATGACACAAAAGCTGTAATCGGTAGTAATTGTCACTCTATTATTGGGAAAATTGACTCTGATGACAAGTAATACTGCCACTTTGTGGAAAATATACTGATCATACTTGAATGGGATACGCCTATCATTATCAAAAAAAATTAGAATGCTTGATTGAAAAGTTATGTACTTAAAAAT
>PFRJ01000130.1 GCA_002788515.1 Nitrosopumilales archaeon CG_4_9_14_0_2_um_filter_34_16
TCGTCTATTAAAAGTCTTTTTTGTGATTTGTGAACCACCAAATATTGCACATGCCAACCCGATTAAAACTTCAGGAGCATCATAAACTAAATGTCCAAGAGGATCTTTTCTTGGATCAATTTTATCATTATGAACTAAGAATTTATCATGATATTCTCTAATGTGTAAATTACCATAACGATATTGTTTATTTGCCCCATTTTTTTGTCCAAGGAATGTTTCTTCAGCTCCTTCGAGCATGAATTCTCGTAATTCCTTTGGGACTTCAATTTCATCCCGTGACATATTCGCAAGATCTAGTAATTGCTTATAATCTTACGGTTCAAAACAAAATATTCTTTGAGACTAGATGTTATGTTATGATAACAACTTAGTATGATTTCAATAATATCTGTGTGATTCTGAATGAGATGAATTTTTGGAAGTTGATGTATATCAGATAAATTTCCTAATAAAAAATCTATGACGATTTTAGACGATCTTTTGTAAACATAATAAAACTAATTGAGAACATTATTAACATTGCAATTCCTGAAACATATGCATAATTGAATCCCACACCGGGATGATCTTCTTGATGATAGAAATTAATCAAAAATGTTATGGCTAAAAGAATTACTCCAATAATTGTAAATTTTTGATGTGTCTCCAACAAACACAATTTTGTCAATAACTATATGAATTTAGAAAAATAATGATGTTTAAAGAAACGGAGTTGTAATAAATCCCACTATACTACCCGCTAGAAAGAGAAAAATGCCCTTTGCCATACCCGCTATTACTTCATAAAATTATGATATAATTATGATCTAAATTTCCCAAAACTGGAAATTAAAAAGTTTATGATTCAGATTCCATTTGAGACAGTTTTGTAATTACTTGTTCTAACTCTGCTTTATTTTCCTCAATTATTCTCTGTACAACTGCGATCTCCTGATTAATTTGATCTATATGAACATCATCAGAGTTTTTGATCTGATTTTCAAGATCTTTTAGAATTTGTTGATTTTGTTGATTAATTTTTTCTAATTCATCTTTGTATATGGTTAATCTTTCATATTGACCAGAAATTTCAGGGACATTAAGATATTCTTCGGATGTTAAAAGACCTAAAGAAATCACAACACTACCTACAGATAGAATTACAATTAAAACAATTACACTTGATCTCAATTTTGTAACCTTATTTCTCCATTTTAGATTTAAAATTATATTTGTTAATTGGTCTCAATTGCGGTCTTTTTACGCCTACGAATTATATAAAATGCAGCGCCAGTCACCAAAATAGCTGGAATTATAATCATTGATGGATCAAGACTAGAATCTTCTCCATTAGATGGTTCATTAACATAGATTGTTTGATCATAAGTTAGAAAGGTCTCATCTCTAACGCTGTCTTTATATCTTACAGTAATTGAAATATCATGTTCACCATATCTGGGTTCTCCTTCGAATTCAATTGGGATATTAAATGGTACAGGCGCATCTACTTCAATTTCATCAATAAATTGAGTTGTTGATTTAATATTAGAACCACTTTTAGCATCAAGGGTTACAAAACCAAATAATCCATCTTGATTTCCTTCATTGATGATTTCTCCAACTATCATTTGTGTTCCAGATAATTCTATGACTTCTACATTGAAAATGCTAAGATCAATTAATCCTTTAATATAAAAATCAACAATTTTAGAGACTTCTTGAAAATCTCCATGTGTGTTATAGTAGGAAATAGATAAAGGAATTCTCAAAGTGTCATCTTTAAGGGATTCAGGAACATATACGGTGGCTGTAAGAAATTTTGCTGATTTTGCATCAATGTTTCCTATATCCCAGTTTGATTCTAAGATTACAACATTTTCTACATTAGTAATAGATGATGATGTAGATGCAAGCTCTGTTTGTGTGTTTGTTGCAGTAATATCTACACTAGAAATTGGAGCAGTACCATCATTAGAAATTTCAATTATCACATCATTAGTTGTTAAAGATGTAAGAAATGGATCTAACGCTTTGACATTTATCACACTATCCCCTGTTACCTTAAAATCAAAATTAGCAAATGTAGTTCGTACTCCAGATTCTCGTAGTCTAGAATAATCAACTTTCACAGTTCCTGGATACTGTTGAATTTGTGCAGACTTGCCTATATTAACAAAAAATGTAAGATGGAAGTTATCTCCAGCTAACGAATTAGAATCACTATCAGCATGAATAATTGAGCCTGGACCAGCAGAACCTGAAAATCCAAATGGCAGAGACAATTGACCACGAATTCCTGTAATATCTTGTGTTCCTACATTTGCAAATACGACTGTAAATGGAATATTGCTATCACCTGCTTCGACTTCAATTTTTTTATTAATTGTACCAAAGTATGCGTCCAAGAATTTCACGTCACCAAAGTCTCGTTCAAAAGGAGATTGACCGAATCCTCCAGAAGTAATTTGTGCATACGAATTATCAAAGACTATTGGTATTAATCCAATTACAAATAACAACAAAATTTTAAAATTCATCATGCGATAATCTCCATTTCGGATGGCTGATCACCTTCAAAGGCTTTACCATCTTTTATTGTAATGACTTTATCAACATCACCAAAATGTCGTCTATCGTGTGTAACTATAATGAATGTCTGATTTAGTTTTTTTGCCATGGATTTCATTAATTGGACTATTGTTTCTGAAGTCACAGAATCAAGATTGCCGGTTGGTTCATCTGCTAGAACAATTGAAGGTTTGTTTATCAATCCTCTTGCAATAGCTACTCTTTGGGCCTGACCCCCAGATATTTTATTTGCACGTTTATGCATTTGGTTTTCTAATCCGACTGTTTTTAGTAAGTCTCTAGCATCTTTTTCAGCAGTATTATCAGTACCTGCAATTTGTCTTGGAAGTAGTACATTTTCTAAAACTGAAAGATCACTAAGTAAGTTAGAGAACTGAAAGATAAAACCTAGTTTTTTATTTCTAAATGATGAAATTTTATCATCACCAAGCGTTGTAGTGTCAGTACCGTCAATGAATATTTTTCCAGAAGTTGGATTATCCAACAATCCGATCATGTTAAGTAGTGTGGATTTACCAGAGCCTGAACTTCCAACAACTAAAACAAATTCCCCTTGTTTAATTGAGAATGAAACATTATCAAGAGCTTTAACCTTGTTATCTCCTTGTCCGTAAATTTTACTAAGATTATTTATTTCAAGTACGTTAGACAGTTCTCATAGCCTCCACAGGTAACAGTTTGGTAGCTCTATACGACGGATACAAGGATGCAATAATTGCCAAAATAAATGAAGTAAATGCCGTTTGAATTATTTTTTCCCAGTTGTAAGTTACTTCTAATGGAAGACTACCATTAAATGACATTTTTGTCTCTTTTGCATAAAATGTATAGCCCAAACCTGCAGCAGTTCCTACACCGGCACCAATAGCTCCAATTATCATTCCTTGAAAAATAAAAATAATAAGAATGTCTTTTCGTTTTGCTCCAATTGATCGCATGACACCAATTTCTCGTGTTTTGCCATTTACTAACATCATTTGAATTGTAACAATTGCAAATGCAGATGACATCATTCCAAAATAACCTATCATGTTAATCATCGCAATACCAGATCTAAAGCCTTCAAGTTGTGCTTCAGAAGCTTCTTCTGTTGTTTCAGCAATAAAATCGTCGTTAGGAAATGAACGCAAAAAGAAATCTCTAACTTCTTCTGCTTTAGATGAATCAGATAGCTTAACCATAAATGAACTGCTATCTCCAGGTCTACTCATCATATCACGTAAAGTATCAATATGTATAACGCCAGAATAATCAAATCCCTGACCTCCAGGTGAATTTGCAATTCCAACAACTGTAAACCGTCTAACTTGATCTTGGCCCCATCTATCAACTACAAGAACTTTAACACTATCACCTACTTGAGCTCCTCCAAGATCTCGTGCTACATTAGAACCTAATACAATGGAATTTCTAGAGAAAACATAACTTCCATCTGAAACAGTTTCATGAACAGTAGATGCCTTGACATCATTAAATGGATCAACCCCAACTAGCTGTATTCTAGTTTCTTCAACTAATTTTCCATTTTTTGTCATATTCATTTCAGCCGTCGATGAAAGCCGGGGTGTAGCAGCCTCAACATATGGGATTCTCTCAAACCAACGTACAAGAGATTGATCTGATTTATCGATGAAATCAAATTCGTCAGTTACAATAACATCGCCAGTATTGTAATCACTAATGTCCCTAACAATGGCATCAAACAATCCCTGAAAGATTACAAAATTTACATGAATAACTAAAATTCCAATAGTTACAGCCAAAACAGCACCAATCAAACTACCTTTTTTATTGAAAAGCATTCTTTTTGCTAATTTCATCCTATAATCCATGTCAGAACTAAAATAGTCTAATATATAATGTATATTATATGTAATACTAAATTATAGACAATTTTATAAGATATAGGTAATTTCTATGTTGTATGGAGATATTCTAAGTGATAAAATGGACATTTTAGATATGAAAATACTAGGTCGGTTATTAAATAACTGTAGAGAATCAGATAGGCAAATAGGCATAGAATTAGGAGTGTCAGGAGGAGCAGTTCGTGCAAGAATACGAAAAATGGAAGAATTGAAAGTTATTGAGGAATTTTTTATCAAAGTTGAGCCACCTGTTTTGGGATACAGTGTTTTGTACATTGTGGTGTCTGGTGAAGACATCAATGAAATTTTAGAACAAGTCAGTCTGATAGGAGAACCAAATTTCGTAGTACCATGTATTGGTGGCATTACAGTTTGTAGCATAGTTGTAAAAGAAAATCTACAACAGAAAATTGAACTTACAAATAAACTAATGAAAGATGTTAGAGTTTTATCTATTTTTGAAGCAGAAAATCCCGGATTTATTTCAAATCTAACAAAAACTGATTTAGAAATTATAGAGGAATTAATAAAAAATCCAAGACAAAAAATTGAACAAATAGCAAAAAATACAAACATGTCAACAAAAACAATTACAAGATGTCTAGAAAAACTACATGAAAATGAAGGAATTCAATTTACAGTAAATTATAATCCTAAAAAAATAGATGATTTTATTCCTTATGCTGTACTTACATGGATTGAGGGGAACTTAAAAGAAACACTAAATGATTTGAATAATACATTTACAGAATCATATTTGCAAATACCATTTATTGCAAAAAATCAGATTATTTTGTTTATGTATAGTAATAGTATTTTTGAAATGGATGAATTAACTCAGAAAGTCAGAACCATAAAAAATGTAAAATCAGCTGATTTGTTTATTCCAAAAAAGATTTCATTTTTCAATGAGTGGTTAGATAAATCTATAATAGATTATAAAAAATCATCAAAATTACATTTATTTTATCAAACACATTAAATAAGAATGATTTTCCTTAATAATTTATGAAGAAAACTAAGATCTTTGAAGGAAAAATTTTAGGTCTTAGTGTTTATGATGGCAATATAGAAGGTAGGAATGTTAGACGAGAAGTAATTGAACACAGAGGAGCTGCTGCCATGTTAGCTTTTGATGAAGATGGAAAAGTAATTTTGGTAAAACAACACAGGTTTCCTCATGGATATGTTTTAGAAATTCCTGCTGGAACATTAGAAAAAAAAGAAGAGCCAATAAAATGTGCATTCAGAGAATTAGAAGAAGAGACGGGTTATAGGGCACGAAAAATGACTCCTCTAATTACCTATTATCCATCAATTGGATATAATTCAGAGGTAATTCATTGTTTTATAGCCTCAGGATTAAAGAAGATATCAGATCTAAAGTTAGATGAAGATGAAATATTGTCTGTGGTAAAAATGGATTTAAAAAAAATTCTAGCAATGATTAGAACTGGTAAAATTCAGGATTCAAAAACAATATGTGCAGTTTTATCATATGCTGTTATGAAAAAATTATATTAATTATCATTGTAGATAGGTTGTACAAGATCAGCAACATCTGCCCAAGATTGTGCAATTCTTTCAAACATATACACTAGATCAAGAAAATCTATTGGGATTTGTTTTTTGTCATCTAATGTAGTCCTAAGCAAACTTAATTTTTCTTCGTATTGTTTATGCATTGATATGGCTTCAATAGCTAAAAGTCTATCAGGTTTTGTAAATGCATCAATAGATTTTTCAGCAAGCGTACTGAAATCTTTTACTACATCATAAATTTTCTTAGAATATTCTTTTGATAGAGAAAAATTGTATATAAAATTTGAAAGTTCAACAATGGAATCACCTGCATTTTCAAGAACATTTGCAGCAACTCTATAGTCAAGTATATCTATATTTTCTAAATTAAATGTATTAGCTAATCGTTTATCAACTAATGTACTTCTAATTAATCTGACAAGCAAGAAATATTGTCTATTAACTTCAACATCACGTTTTGATAATGTTTGTAGATTAGACTTGTCATCTGAAATTAATCCATTTGATGTATCATCATACATTCCTAATGCTATAGAACTCATACGTTTGAGAATTTTAGATGGATTAAGTGTAGTTGCATCTAAAAGAAATTGCATGTTAATGTGAGATGAATCTTCTTCAATTATTTCCATTCCGACTAATCTTCGCATTGAATTACGAATTTCTTCTCTATCTTTACCAGGAATAGTAGATTTTGAATTAATTTCAATTATATCATATCCTAATAGATATGCACCTGTGATGTTAGCTACAATATTTTCCTCTTTAGGTAAAGGATAAGAAATTATGAGTTCTTTCGTTCGTCGTGTTTCGGTATTGGCAGATATAGTAATGCTATCTTGTCCAGTCTCAATTTCTACTTGACTAGTTTTATCAAGATTATTTGCATCAACCCATTCTTTCGGAAGTGATACTAGTATGCTACTTCCAATTCGTTGCAGGCGTCTAACAAATTTAGTCAATTTATACTAATATAATTAATTTAAGCCATATTCTTATATTTTGTGTAAAGTTTAAACTCAGATCAATGGAAGCCACAGCATTTTGTCCAGCACATATCACAGGTTTTTTCAAAGCTCATTTGGTAGACAAAAAAAATTGTTTACAAAATTTAGGCTCTATGGGTGCGGGTTTCTCTATTAAACAAGGAGTCACCACAAGAGTAAAAATTGAGAAAAAAGATAATCAAAAAAATAATTTTAAGATTACAACATACGGATATCAATCAGACAAAACAGATGTTTCAGAATATGTATTAAATGAATTTTTAAAACTAGGAGAATTTTCGACAAAATTTTTTGATATTCATCATGATATTTCAATTCCAGTTGGATATGGTTTGGGATCTAGTAGTGCAGTTGCGTTATCACTTTCATTTGCATTAGATCAAGCACTTGGAACTAAATTAGATAAACTAATGATTGGACAAATTGCTCATAGTGCAGAAATAAATTGTAAAACAGGGTTAGGTGATGTTATAGCATCATTTCATGGTGGATTTGAAATTCGAGATAAACCTGGTGCACCTGGAATTGGTCATGTTGAAAAAATCATTACAGATAAAATTTCCATAATTATGATTTGTTTTTCTCCAATATCTACAAATAAATTCATCAAAGAGCGTTTATCTCAAATCAATGGACTTGGAGGAAAAATGGTAAACCGATTATTAGAATCAAAAAACTATGAACATTTTCAAGATATGTCTTTAGAATTTGCAAGATATGTAGACGTTATGACTCCAAGAATGCAGAAATTAGTTGATGAATTTGCAGAAAATAACATTAAGTGTGGAATAGCACTTTTTGGCGAAACTGTTTTTTCAATGATTCCACAGAAAAATGAATGTAAAGTTTTAGAAATTTTACAAAAATATACTGATGGAATTATAATAAAATCAGAATTAGATAATAACGGAGCAAGAATTCTAAATAATTAATTAAAGTCATGCCGTTAATTCCTAAATCTCATCCAAGAGCAAAATCACTTTTAATTCGTGAAAAATTGGTTGATGGATTTGATAGGGGATTAGTTGCAAAAGAAGGACTCTTAGCTCAAGGAAGAGGAGAAGCTTTTGATTATCTATTAGGAGAAAAAACAGGCAAGGCTGCCACATATGCAATTAAAGTCGCAGCAGCACAACTACTACTAGCAAAACAACCAGTAATCTCAGTTAATGGAAATATAGCAGCATTATGTCCCAAACAAATTGTAAAACTCTCAAAACAAGTTAAAGCAAAACTAGAGGTCAATCTATTTTATACAAATGAAAAAAGAAAGCAAGCAATAATTAAAACTCTTAAAAAAAATGGAGCTAATGAAATTTTGGGTTCAAAAATCTTATCGTCTAGAAAACTACCAGGTATTGATTCTGCAAGAAGAATTGTTGACAAAGATGGAATTTTTGTAGCTGACGTAGTAGTAGTACCATTAGAAGATGGAGATAGAACCATAGCACTTAGGAATGTAGGAAAAATAGTAATTACATTTGATCTAAATCCTCTTTCAAGAACTTCACAAACAGCAAATATTACAATTGTAGATAATGTTACACGTGCAATTGATTTGTTGATTAATGAATCAAAAAAACTATCTAAAATGAATCAAAAAAATCTTCAAAAAATTATTAATGATTTTGATAATAAAAATAATTTGAAAGAGAGTATTATTCAAATAAAAAATAATTTAACAAGGAGATCTAAAATTGCATAAAACAATTCAAGATATTGTAAATATGAAAAAAGAAAAAAGAAAGATTTCAGTAATAACAAGTTATGATTACACTTTAGCTTCATTATGTGATAAAGCAGGGATTGATGTGTTACTTGTTGGAGACAGTGCAGGAATGGTAATGCTTGGATATGAAAACACAATTCCTGTTACAATGGATCAAATGTGTATGTTTACAGAAGCAGTGAGCAGAGCACGAAAGAATTCTTTACTAGTATCAGATTTACCGTTTATGTCATACCAAGCAAGCATTGAAGATGCAATCAATAATTCAGGTAGACTAATCAAAGCAGGTGCTGATGCTGTAAAGCTTGAAGGAGGTACAACGATGGCTGAAACAGTTAGTGCAATAGTAGATGTAGGAATTCCAGTAATGGGTCATATCGGATTACAACCTCAAACAACAATGCTTTCAGAAGGTTACAAAGTTCAAGGAAAAACAAAAGAGACAGCAATGAAACTAATCGAAGATGCAAAAGAGCTTGAAGACGCAGGAGTATTCGGCATTGCATTAGAAATGATAAGTCATGAAGTAGCTCAAATTATCTCTGAAACTGTTAACATACCTACAATTGGAATTGGTTCAGGAGTAAATTGTGATGGACAAGTGCTAGTAGTTCAAGATTTGTTAGGCATGTATGACAACATTAGACCAAAATTTGCAAAAAGATACATGGATTTATCTGAAGATATTGTAAAAACACTGGAAGATTATAAAAAAGATGTAGAATCATGTATATTTCCTGCTAAAGATAATTGGTTTTCAATGAATGAAGATGAACTAAAAAAACTACGTGAACAACTTGGCAGCTAAAAAAAACATAAAGAAAAAAGATCACCCATCTTTAGATATAGTTAATTCGTATGGAATGGAATTATCTGGAAAGAGAATTGTACTTTGTGTTGCAGGTAGTGTAGCAGCATACAAAGCAATTGAACTAGCAAGATTGCTAATGAGACATGGTGCAGATGTAAAATGTGTCACTAGTAATGCAGTTACAAAACTCATACAACCAGAATATTTTAAGTGGGCCACAGGTAATGAAGTAATTACAAAACTTACTGGGGAATTAGAACATATCAGATTAGCAGATTATAATCAATCAGATTTACTAATAGTGTATCCTGCAACAGCAAACACATTAGGAAAATTAGCAAATGGTATTGATGATACGCCAATATCTACAGTACTGACAGTCGGATTTGGATCAAAAATTCCAATTTTGATGTGTCTTGCTATGCATGCATCAATGTATGACAATCTAGCAATTAGAAAAAATATGGATTATTTAAAAAATAAAATTGAATTCCTGTCACCTAAAATGATTGAAGATAAAGCAAAAGCTACTGAACCTGAAGATGTTTTAGAATATGTATTATCAAAATTTGGATTTTCTTCAGTTTTAAAAAATAAAAAAGTGTTGATGACTGCAGGCCCAACAATTGAACATATTGATCCTGTAAGAGTGATAACAAATCTTAGTTCAGGAAGAACAGGAGTACTCTTGGCATCAGAATTAATTTCTGCAGGAGCAAAAGTTACTTTTGTGTATGGACCAGGTGATGAAAAACCACCAAAAGGTGCAAAGGTTATCAATGTCATATCCAGTAAAGAAATGCATTCTGCAGTGAAATCAGAATTAAAGAAAAAATTTGATATTGTAATTATGGCAGCAGCCATTGCAGATTATATTCCTACAAATGAGAGTAAAACAAAAATAAAAAGTTCAAAATTAAATATGAATATTAGCCTCAAAAAGGCCCCAAAAATAATAGATCAAATAAAAAAATATCAAAAAAATGTGTTACTTGTTGGGTTTAAAGCTGAAACAAATCTAACAAAATCTAAGTTAATCAAAATGGCTGAAAAAAAACTAAAAGAATCATCAGCAGATATGATTATTGCAAACGATATTGGTTCAATAAGATATAAGAAAAATCCTCAAAATAATCAAGTAATCATGGTAGATTCTGAAAAAAATATTGTTTCAGGATGGATGAATAAAGAAAAAATTGCTAAATTTATCAGAAAACAAATTGAAGTAAAAATTAAATGAAAAGATCTGAACTTAGAAAACTAGTATCTGAATATAAAGAAACTGAAATAAAATTATCAAAATCAAATAAAAATACACTAAATGAAAAATTAAAGCAATTAGAACACAGATATTATCATGAAACTGGTAGAATGCTAAAAAAAGATTTAGAAGAGATTACATAAAATAGATCAAATATTATGTAATCATTGGATGAGATTTATTCAGTTAGAATACAAACAACGAAATATGAAAATTTGGAATGAGGTTGCTCCAAGATATCATAAAAGATGGGCTAGTGTAAATAAAGGACCATTTCAAAGTACAAAAAAATTAGTAGAATTAGTAAAAATTAACAAAGGTGATTCGGTGTTAGATGTTGCATGTGGTACAGGAGTAGTTACAAATGAAATTCAAAAAAAGATTGGAAAGTCTGGATATGTTATTGGAATAGATACTTCAAGTACTGCAATTAAAATTGCAAAAAAATGGAACAATAAATCAAATATGAATTTTGTAAATATAGATGCTGAAAAATTCTCTTTTTCTAAGAAATTTGATGTTGTTACTTGTCAATATGCATTGTTTTTCTTTCCCAATGCCCAAAAAGCATTAAAAAATATGAAAAATAGCCTCAAAGAATCTGGAAGTATTGGCATTTCAGTTCATGGAGGTAAAGATAAAGTTCCATTCTTTAGTAGCATCATAGATTCAGTTACCAAGTACATTCCAGATTATATTCCACCTGGCTCGCCTGATCTTGATAGATTTGGAACAAAATCTGCTTTGAAATCTGAAGTAAGTAAAGTAGGATTTTCAAAGATTATTGTAAAAGAATTTGTTTTTAATTACAGTCCAGGAAGATTTGAGGATTATTGGAGAAACTATCTAAAATACATTGCAAAGCCATTAAAAGAAAAGCTAAACGAGCTAAATTCTTCAGAAAAAAAAGAATTAAAATGTCTAATTAAACAAAAAACATCACAATACACTAAGAAAAACGGAGAAATTGTATTTCCTTGGCAAGTTTTAATTCTAAGTGCCAAAAACTAGATTGAGATGGATAAAGAAGATAAGAAAAAAGAAGATAAACCAAAAAAATCAAATTTTAAAGCATTTCTTCGAAAAAGAGCACCATTTTACCTTGCTGGTATCGCATTAATTGCAATTTCTGCATATGGCGTGTTAACAGAGAAAAATTTAGAAGGTTTTTTCCCAGAATTTACATCTGAAGAAGAACAAATTGTAGATATTTTGATGAAATATGACGGTCCAAATGAGTCAGGATTAACTGTAATGCAAGCAATTGAGAATAAAATCAAAGAAGAGTATCCAGATGAGAAAGTATTTGATAACAAAAAAACTAAAGTTGAATTAAACATATTAAAAATAAATTCAGATGAATATAGAATTATTTTGAATTTTCAATCTCATAAAGGAGCAATAAATTATGATTGGAACGTAAATGCAAATTCTGAGAAAATTATTTCAAATAATCCAGAATCAAAATACATTATTAATTTAGTAGATTTTTATGATTAGGCTCAAATTGTGACTAAATCTTTAGTAAATTTGTGCATAACAAGTGGTTTGTCTTTTACAATAAGTGAGTCTTCTATTCTAATTCCAAATTTGTTTTCGATATAGATTCCAGGTTCCACAGTAATTGCCATGTTTTCTTTTAGTTTTGTATCGCTTCTGTAAGAGATACATGGGAGTTCATGTACTTCTAATCCAATTCCATGTCCTGTTGAATGAATAAAGTATTGACCATAATTTTTTTCTTCAATGTATTTTCTGCAAGCAAGATCGATATCTTTACAACATACACCAGGTTTTACAGCTTTTAGACCAAGTTTCTGTGATTCTTTAACAATTTCATATGCTTCATTTGCTTGTGATGAAATTTTTCCTAGTACAAATGTTCTTGTTGCATCAGAAACATATCCTTTGTATCTTAATGTAAGATCAGCTACTACTAGATCACCTTTTTTGAATTTTCTTTGTGTTACTTGTGCATGGGGAAGAGCGCCATTTGGGCCTCCTGCAATAATTAATGGATTAAGTGTAGATTTGTATCCAGTATCAAACATTTCTTGTTCCATTGCGTATGTCATCAAGATTGTTTGTAATTCAGATTCTTTTTGACCTATTTTCATCTTTTTGGAACAAAGTTGGAACATTTCATCAATAATTTTTGAAGCTTTTTTGAGTATCTGGATCTCTTTTTCGTCTTTAATTATACGTGAATCGTAAAATGGTTCAGTAGATGATTTGATTTTTGGAATGGATTTTTTTAAAGACATCATGATGGGATAGTTTTGACAGTCAGTGCATACATTATTTTTCTTAATTTTTTCAATCAATGAAGAGATCAGACCAGTTCCACGTTCTGCTGTTATCACATCACAATCTTCAGATTCTTCTTTTGCTCTTCCTACCTCAAGTTCAGGAGCAATAATGGTGGTTTTTCCATTTTTTTCTAGTAATCCAATTGCTTCACCCCAAAAACCAGTCATGTAAAACAAATTTTCAGGCTCAAAAGTGACTAGTGTATCACAGTCGATCTCTTTAGCATATTTGAGAAGATTTTTTCTACGCTGGTTCATACAGGGATATCTCTAATTCTCAATTTATGTATGATGTAAAGTTTGTATATGGAAAATCAAGTCAGATCGCTGTGACAGAAGAGAAACTAAAAAAGAAAGTGGTTGCATTACTATCTGGGGGTTTAGATAGTCAACTTGCAGTACGAATGATGCAAGAGCAAGGATTTGATGTTTCAGCTGTTGCAATAAAAACTCCTTTTTGTGATTTTGATTGTGGTAGAGGATGTGGATTTGAAATTAGAGAGAGAGCAGATGATCTTAACGTGAATTTAAAAACAGTTTACCTTGGTGATGAATACATTGAGATGTTAAAACATCCAAAACATGGAATTGGTGCTGGGTTTAATCCATGTGTTGACTGTAGAACCATGATGTTTGATGCAGCAAAAAAACACATGGAAGAAATAGGTGCTGAATTTATTATTTCAGGTGAAGTGTTAGGCCAACGCCCAATGAGTCAACATTTAGACGCATTGAGACTTATTGAAAAAGATGCTAACTTAATTGGGAAAATTGTAAGACCATTATCAGCTGGATTATTACCAGAAACAGATCCTGAGAGAAACGGTTTGATTAAAAGAGAAAATCTTGGAATGATTAAAGGTAGAACAAGAAGAAATCAATTACAAATGGCCAAAGAGTATGGAATTGAAAATCCACCAAATGCAGGTGGTGGTTGTTTATTGACAGAACCTCAATTCGGAATTAAAGCAAAGGATTTGTTTGCACATGTTGAAACTCCAACAATTAATGAAATTGATTTGTTAAAAATTGGAAGACATTTTAGATTAGATGAAGAAACAAAATTTGTTGTTGGTAGAGACAATGATGAAAATCAAATGATCAAAGCTCTAGCATTACCAGGCGATATTTTACTTGAAGCAAAAGATTACGTAGGACCAGTTTCAATTTTACGTGGTAAGAATGCAAAATCTCATGTAGAATTTGCATCAGCAGTAACTCTAAGATATTCTGACGCACCAAAGACTGAATCTAGTATTGTTTTAGTAAAAAATGAGAATTTAATTGAAGAGATTAGTGCTAAATGCGCTGAAGAACAATCTTACATTAAATTTAGAATGTAGGCGTGAAATTTTTTAAAAATTAGTTATAACTAAGGAAGAGTTTTTGAGGAAGTAGATATCATTTTCAACAAGGATGCAAAAACAAGAAAATCCAACATATCTGAAGGCCATAACAATCAGAGACATCAGTGATGTTCATTCTATCAAAGAAGACATCAAAAAAGATATGATATTGATTCTAAGAGTAACACCATTAGCTCAAAAAGATGTTGAGCAACTTCGTAAAGTGGTTGAAGAATTGTATTCCATTGCAAAAGCTGCTGATGCTGAAATTGCAAGATTAGGTGAAGAGAGAATCATAGTTGCACCATCTAGTATAAAGATCTGGAAACCAGAATACGATCTAAAATAATTTTATTGCTTCTTGAACTTGTGGATAATGTGCAGGTACTTTATACATTCGTCTAATATTCATGGCAAGATTTTCTGATTTTTTGCGCTCTCCATGATTAACTAATACACGACGAAGTTTTGGTCTCAGTTTTTGGACAAAAGACATTAGCTGGTTGTAATCACTATGACCACTAAAGCCATCAAGTTTTTCCACACCACAGTTAATTGACACAACTTCAACTTTACCTTCTTTACCTAACATTGTTGCTTGTTTTGAACCATCAAGAACTCGTCTTCCCAAAGTTCCATTAACTTGATACGAAACAAACAATACTTTATTCTTTTTATCAGGTGCTATATTTTTGAAATATTCTAAAACAGGTCCACCCTCTAACATTCCAGATGTTGCTAGAATAATACAGGGTGAATTATCTCTCATAGGTTCTTCCCTAGCATCTGCATGTTCTATGTTTGTAAAATATTCAGAATCAAATGGATTATCATCAGTTTCCAAAATCTTTTGTTTAAGCTCTCTTGCTAAATATTCAGGATATGATTCATGTATTGCAGATGCTTCAGAAATCATTCCTTCAGTAAAAACAGGTGCTTCAATCATTTCTCCTGACTTCATATAGTGATCAATTACCATCATAATTTCTTGTGCACGTCCAACTGCTGGAATAGGTATCAAAACTTTACCTCCATCGGCCAAAGTGTTGTTTACTGCATTGATGAAAGCAGATTCTACTTCTTGTCTTGTAGGTTGAATATCTTCTTTAAGACCATAGGTACTTTCAATCAACAATGTTTCTACTCTTGGAAAGTTCCAACTTGCAGCTTCAAACAAGATACTTTTACCAAATTTAATATCACCTGAATAAACAAAATTATGATCACCATTTCCAATATGAAAATGGCACAGTGCAGAACCTAATATGTGACCTGCGTTGGCAAAAACAAGTTTAATGTCAGGAGAGATATCAGTTACAGTTCCATAAGGTAAGGTAAGAGCTTGTTTCATAATTTGTTTCACATCTCGTTCAGCATAAATTGGTGTTCTGCCTTGAGCAGCTGCCACCTTGATTGCATCAAGTTGGATTAGATTCATCATTGGTAATGTTGGTTCTGTACAATAGATTGGGCCTTTGTATCCATATTTACATAATGTTGGTAAGAAACCAGTATGATCCAAGTGTGCATGTCCAATAACTATAGCATCAAGTTCATCTAATGTAATGTTAAGTGAATCTAGTCTTGGAAATGCGTCCATTGGTGAACGTGCACCGGGATTTATTCCACAGTCAATTAGGATCTTACTTTCAGGAGTAGATAATAATAATGAAGATCTTCCTACTTGACCAAATCCACCAAGAGTGTAAATAGATACTTCAGTTCGTTGTGACAATCTAGGCCTGAAAATTTCGTCTCCTATTTGTTTTAATTGTTTATTTCTTTCAGAAGAAGATTGTTTTAGAGTTGCATTAATTGTTTGAATGGTGCGTGAAGGTATTGTGGTAGCTTTTCTAATACGCAGTCTCCAACCTATTTTTTCTGTTACTTCAGCATGATTAAACTCAGCAGCGTTTCTTTGTAAAAGCCAAGGTCGTTTTGCTTCAATTGAAACTTCCCCAGTAGCTGTATCAAAAATAGTATTTTGTAGATTTGCTTCTTTTGGAACTAGGTCTGCTAAAAATTTTCTAGCTTCATCTTCAGGTTTTCTAATTGACTCATCAGTTCTAACGACAATTCTTTTTTTAATTATGTTTACAAGGTTTGATATGGTATCATTATTTTCCATCAAATAACGTGGAGAGTTTGTATAAAGTGCAATTCTTGGTCCTTCGTATTCTATTTTTGTAACACTTGCTTCTTTTGGTATACTTTGCAGTATGGTGGCCATTATATTCTGGCTAGTAGGAGGTAATTCTTTTTCTTGATATTTTCGTTGCATTAAATCACTAAAGTTTGATGATGGCTTTCTTTTGCTCATCAGTCAAAAGACGGAAACCATCTTTATCCATAACTGCGATGTTAATTCCATCGCCTGTACCAATGTTTCTAACTATTGCAGCTTTAACAGCTCGTAAAGCTACTTGTTTTGCTTGTTCAATTGTAAGGTCATCTCTATATTCTTCTTCTAGTAAACCATAAGCCACAGGAGAACCACTGCCAGTTGTAACATATGATTTCTCTTCAACTGAACCAAACATATCAACATTAAATAAAGAAGGACCATTTGCATCATAACCGCCAAGTAGGATATCAGCCATGAATGGGTAACCTCTGTTTTGATGAAATATCAACGAACAGAGTCTTGCAAGTGAGTGAATTGAGATTGGATCTTGTTTTTCAACTCTATGAAGATTAGAATGATAGCGTAAAATATCAACAATGTTTTGTGCGTCTGCAACACCTCCAGCTAAGGTTAGTCCCGCATGCAAATCGATTTGTTGGATTTTCATAGTATTATTATTTGCGATAAAATAGCCTGCACTGGCCCTCATGTCGGCACACAATACGACACCGTCTTTTACCTTGATACCTACTGTGGTAGTCCCATGCAGAATTTTTTCTTCAACGTTATTTGACAAAATACACCTATTAAGATAAAGTAAATGGCATCTCACCCTTTTAAATAACTTTTTGATCCCTTGAAATCATAAATAATGACAAAAAATCAGGATCGCATGGATTCTCATAAAATGGAACTGCCTAGGCAGATTATAGTAGGTGAAAAGAACATCAATGAGTTTGGAGAATTTCTTCACAATCTAACTAAACCAAAAAAAGTATCTTTAATCGTTGGAATTCATGTAAAAAAAATTCTTAAACAAAGAATTGAAAAATCATTAAAAATCAAGAAAATCAAATTTGTTTGGCATATATCAAAAGACAATCAGATTAGCGATCTAAAAAAAATTCAGATAGATGTGAAAAAAGATCATAGTGACATAATTGCAGGTATTGGAGGAGGTCGCTCCGTAGATACTGCAAAATTAATTGCTTTCAATTTAGATATTCCATTTGTTAGTGTACCTACAGCAGCCTCTCATGATGGAATGGCTAGTCCGTTTGTTTCAATAAAGAGCGATAAACCACATTCAATTGTTGCTACTGCTCCTCTAGGAGTTTTTGTGGATATTGATATTATTAAAAAAGCGCCATCTAGATTACTTGCAAGTGGATGTGGAGATTTAGTAGCAAACATCAGTGCTGTAAAAGATTGGAAATTAGGGCGAGATAAGACAGGTGAGTATTATGGAAGATATTCAGCAAATTTGGCAATTATGAGTGCAAAGATTGTAATGGCAAAATCAAGTCAGTATGCCAAAAAAGGACTTGATGCAAGAGTTATAGTTGAAGCTCTCATTAGTGCTGGAGTTGCATCTTGTATAGCGGGTAGTAGTAGACCATGTTCTGGTGCTGAACATCTATTTTCACATGCGTTAGATAAAATTGCACCAGGGAAAGGACTGCACGGAGAAAAATGTGGGATAGGTGCAATAATGATTACAAAACTTCAAGGTCAAGATTGGAAGAAAATTGTCAAAACATTAAAAGATGTAGGAGCTCCTACAACTGCTAAACAAATTGGAATAACAGAAGAGCAAATTATTGATGCATTAATGATTGCACAGGATTTGAGACCTGAAAGATACACAATTTTAAAAGAAATACAGATGACAGAAAGAAGAGCAAAGAATCTTGCAAAGAGTACTAAAGTAATTTAATTTAAGCAGTTTTTTGTTCAGGTGCTTTTTCTTTGGTTTCAGGTTTCTTTTCCTGAGTTTGTTTGTTGATATGTGTTTCAACAAAACTAACTTTTTCCAAAGTTGGAACAAACTTGAAAATATCTAGTTGAATAAAATGCTTCATAATTTGTAAGCCATCTGCACGTAAAATTTCCTCAGGAATTGTAATACTTACTTCTTTGTCTTTTAAATCAAATCCAATTTTCGTATCTTCTACAGGTAATCTGTTTTTAAGAATTGAGTCAATTTTGTCATTTGGTGCTTCAAGGGACTTTATTACATTAACATCAAATAGAATTGTTTTTCCTGCATATCGATGATTGTAATCTACTTGAACTCTACCAGAACCAATAAAACGAATAATGCCTCGTTTATTATCAACTTCAATTGTATCACCTACTGATACTTTTTCCGCATCTTCGCCTAGTTTTCTAATAGGAATCATTCTAACTTTGCCAGAATCTCGTTCACCAAAACCTTTGTCTGGTGTTACTTCAACTGTGAGTTTGTCTCCAGCAGCTGTTTTAGCAAGTGCTTCATCCAAACCTTTGAGAACAGGATAAGAAACTTCGCCTATGGAAACTAACTTTGGTTGATACTTCACATTTTGTTCATGAATAGAATATTTTTTTGCATCTTCTTCAATAGTAGTATCAAAAACTTCTTCAGTGTCTTTTACTTTTGCAGTATAATCAACTAGAATCAGTGAACCTTTATTGAAAGTCAATGTGATCGGTCTCGAATTTCCTTATATTAAGTTAAACCTAGATGGCATCTGTAATTTAGCACCCGTAAAACCCGTAAGATCGCAAATAGGTATTTTATCAAAATTTGCCATTAGAGGTGAGAAAAAATGAGTATTCTTACAAAAAAGAAAACAACAAGAGATTATGAAGAAAAATTAGCCTCGTTACCTACTAACTCGAGAGAAAATATTCAAGCTACACTCAATAATTTCAAGAAATTTGTTCATGAAAAGCATCAAAGTACTCTCGACCAAATCTGTGGGGAGTTAATTATTATAAAAAAACAGCAAGGAGATGAAGAATACGAAGATGCATTGTATAACTTTCTTCAAGAGTGGATAGACTGGAACATCTCAAAGAAGGCAGGAGCCTATACAATTAGAACTAGATTCAGCATACTCAGAACATTTCTTTACTTTTTGGGAGTGAAAACTAACCCTCAAGATATTAAACAGATACTAAAATTTCCAAGAAAAACTATTGAAGAAAAATATCCACTGAAGAAACAAGAATTAAGAGATTTAGTAATAGCTCAGGCACGTAATCCAAAGAGACAGGCATTCTATTTGGCTTGCAGTAGTTCTGGAATGAGATCAGGTGAAGCATTACACATTAAGAAAAAAGATTTGGATTTGTCATTAGATAGAATAACAATTAGAATTAATGCTGAATATACCAAAACTAAAACTGGTAGAACTACATTTGTTTCAAAAGAATGTGGAGAAAAAATCATGACATATCTTCATAAACTAGATGATAATGATTATGTTTTTACAAATAGTACAGGTGATTTTAAAACTAGAGGTAGAGCAGAACAAATGGCACTAGCAAGTGTATTAGAAAGATTAGGATATAATGAAAAATATTCTTCAAATGGATTTTACAAAATTACATCTCATAGTTTTAGAGCATATTTCTTTACATTAGCTACAAGAAAACATGACGAAAACTATGCACACAAAATGACTGGACATGGGGGCTACTTGATGCAATATGATCGAATGGACGATATGAAAAAGCTAGAAATGTATTTGGAATTGGAACCAGACTTAGTTATATTTGATCAAACTAAAAATGAAATTGAAATTAAGAAACTAAAACAAGAGAACATGATTGTAAATCAATTACAAGACGAAATTACAAAATTGAAAGAAAATCAGGCACGAATTGACCAAAAAACAATTCAAGAATTACAAATGAAAGGAGTATTACCAAATGAATTATTATAATTTTAACAAAAGAGATTATCTAATTGTGATCCTTGCAATTATTTTAATCTCATTTGGAATTACAATGCCTATTGGAATATTATTAATTATATTTTTAATTTTAAATAAAATAAATCAATATTTTCAAAATGAAGATAACAATAAAACTTTTAGTACTTTATTCTTTAACTAAATTAAAAGGATGTCCTTCTTCAATACAAACAACTTCATCTTCAGAAACGTTGATAACATCAACTAATCTTCCTTGTTTTAAGCATACATCACAAAGACGAAAATTAAGATATTTGTCTCTAATTTTAATTACAAAAGAAGATGGAAGATCTTGTAATAATACAGGTTTAGGCCATGGAATTTCTGTATATTTTGATTGCCTTAATTTAGTCTTGAAATGTATAGGAATTGATTCTAAATAATCAGGATCACGACTACTGAATCTAATTCGTTTAGTATTTTTTCTAGCAATTCTATTAATTCGTTTTATTTCTCTTTGAAAATTATCAATTGAATCTAAAGTACTTTTAGGAAATACTTTCAAGTAAATTTTTAGACGCTTCCAATCTAAAAGATCATTTCTATAACTTCTGATATTTTTCTTTGAAATAATTGAGTAGAATTTTTCATTCTTTATTGCTGTTGAAGATAATTTAATGAATTTTTTTTCTAGTAACAGATGAATGGTTCTATCTAAACTATTCCTAGATATGTTTAGATTTTTTTGTAATGATATTACACTAAATTTTTTGTGTTTTAATCCAAAATCAATAACGTTAACGATAAAACCAATTTTTTGACTTTCTTGCTGTGTAATCTTACGGGTTATTCCTGCTAATTGTGGATCTCTTCTCTTTATCAATTCTATTAATGAAATTCTGTTACCCCTACTCATACTGTGTCTACTGTATAGTAGAGAAAAGATGGAATTTGTAAAGTGTTTGATTCATGAGGTAGAATTGAGACTCCCAACAACAAAAGAGGAGTTTCTAGTAGGAAAATGGCATGATCAAGTAGAATTATGCGTAAAACATCATGAGGAATTTCCTGATTGCAAGTTTGAAAAAATGGGTGGAAAATCATGAAGGGAAAACAAACACTAGTAGAATTAAAAACAATTGTAAATCTACAAAATCCTGAATATGATGATTCATTCACTGATTTGCCAAATCAAGATAAAATAAAGTTCAGAAGGGACAGAGTTAACCGCCTTAGAATTAGAGGATATACAAATGTGGAAATTAGTGAAAAAATTGGTTGTTCACTTAGTACTGTTGAAAAAGATTTACAAATCATTAGAGAACGTTCAAAAAAATGGTATAAGGATGAATCCATAAAAGATTATTGTGAATCTATACAAGATTGCATTATTTTTTATGATAATGCTATAGAAGATTTACAAATCTTATATCATGAAGCAATTGAAATCAAAGAAAAATTAGAAATCTTAGATAAAATTTCTGAGTTTCAAGAATCAAAGTTATCATTGTATTCTCACACACAAACAGTTCAAAACTTCCTAAAAAATAATGAATCAATGCAATTGGGGGGGATTTATTGTGAGTAATATGAATAAGAGAACAAGAGACAAACTATATCCAATTATTGCTAAAAGAGATGAAGAGTACTGTAGATGTTGTGGAAAGCTTCCGTATGAAGTACAATTAATTATCGATCATAAAGATAATAATAATTCTAACAACACACTCACAAACTTACAATTACTTTGTCGCTCATGTAATTATCTAAAGAATCCAAGAAAAGAACCATTCGACATGTGTGTGAATAATAAAGTTGAAGCAGATAGTAACTCTTGTATGGCAATCAATAAGAAAAAAGAACCTGAGTTTCTAGAATATGTTAAAGATAGAATTACTAATGAAGATGCTGTTAATTTAAAAGACTTGATTAATTCAGGTGCAAGGAAAATTGACATTTCACCAGTTACAGCAAAGCGTTACATTGAAAAACATTCATCAGAAGGTGGTGAATTAATGGTAATAGACGATAAAGTAATTTTTAGTCAGTATTATGATTTTTCAAATGATCCCCGAATAATTTGGTTTCATAGTTTGAAGGAATAAGGATAATTCAGGCATGAAGTTTCATTATAAATGAATTAAAGCTAAGAAAATAACAAATATTCTAGAGCAGAATTCCACGAGCAATTGAATTGTTATGCCTATAATCAGATGCACACATAAAATATTGAAAATTTCTGTGAAAAAAGACTTGTAAATCTTTTAGTTTTATTATAAAAATAAAGTATCAATGATTTGTTTTTCAATATATAAAGAACTGATCAGTTAGCTAATTTTGAATATATAAAGAACTGATCACTGGTAATAAGTATGATTAAAGAATCTGATGTGCGTGATTTGAATCCATGGTGGAAAGATCCAGTAAAGATACAAGATGACAAAAAAATTAGGGAGTGGGAAGAATCTGGAATAAAATATGATTCAAGGTTAAGACATGTAATTAAATATGATTTTGAGCCAAATAACACAGTAGTTTACACTCTACGTGGGCCAAGACAAGTAGGTAAAACAACTCTAGTCAAATTACAGATTAGAGATTTTTTAGAACAAGGAATACATCCATGGAATATTTTATACTACTCACTTGATTTAGCGAATTCTCAACAAGATGTTGTAGATTTAGTTGAAACATATTTGAAAATAAGTAGTAGACAAAGAGGCGATAGACGATCTTATTTGTTTTTAGATGAAGCATCATCTGTAACAGATTGGCAAAAAGGTATCAAATGGTTAGTAGATAGTGATAAATTAAAAAATTGTACCATAATGGCTACAGGTTCACAAGCCATCAATCTTAAAAATGCCACTGAACGATTACCTGGACGTAAAGGTACAATTAATGATAGTTATGATAAAATCTTGCTTCCTATGAAATTTGCAGAATATGCATCACTGTTAAATGATGACATTAGTAAATTAATTAATGATAATAATTTACTTTCATTTAGAAATAGAGAAGAAATTTTTAAAAAATTACTTACAGGAGAAGTTGATGAAAAGATAGAAAAATTAAATGCATATCAAAATGAAACTAATAGTCTACTGAATGACTATATGCTAACAGGTGGAATTCCAAAAGTAATAGGTGAAAAAATTAAAACAAACACAATTCATGAAAGTATCTATACAAATTATTTAGAAAGTATTACAGGTCAATGGAGTGAATTAGGAAAAAATGAAACTTTGTTGAAACAATTTAGTGGGGCTATTATCACGAGCTTGACAAGTCATACTTCATGGAATAATCTTGCTAAAGAATCAGCATTAGGGAGTCCAAATACAGCACCAGAATATGCATATGCTTTACATGATCTATTTGTTTTATCAATCATTCATCTTTATGGGGATCAGAAAAAAATACCCATGATTCAAAATGATAGAAAATTCTATTTTCACGATCCGTTCTTTTTACATATTTTTAATGGGTTGATGAGTCCAAATGGAAATTTCGATACTAGCCTCAAATATTTAGAAGATGAGGTAAATCAGAGCAAGATAATAGAAGGAATTGTTGGAGATCATCTTATTCGATGGGCATTTTCAATGAGTAAAAAGAAACAAACCTATGATTACTATAATCACATATTTTATTGGAAAGATGACAAAAATAGAGAAGTTGATTTCATTTTGTATGATGGGGATACAATAGAAGTTCCCATTGAAGTAAAATACAGGAATAAACTTGATCATAAAGAATTAGCACCTATGGTGAATTTTCTTACTAAAACAGATAATGACAAAGGTTTGGTTGTTTCAAAAACATTATTGGAAGTAAAAACAGATTACGTAATAATTCCAACATCAATGTTCTTATTATTGATATGAAATAAGGTGAACGAAATTACTTAGAATCTAAGATTAAATTTTATTGTTCAAATTCTTCCCAATGTTTATCAATTAATTGTTGTAATTCAATTAATTTTATTTCTTCCATGTAATCTGTTTCAATAAAATATTTTCTTGGGCGATTACCAAAAGTAAGTGGACTAGTTGATTGAGTGTTAAATGGGATTCCTTCTTTTTTCCATAATTGCATTTCAAAAATCCAAACAGGAGCATTAGGATTATTAAAATCTAAATCATATCCACAACCTACAAAATATACATAACATTTACCACCATTTTGATTTAATCGTTCATGAAGTTTTTCATATGTCAACATTTGTCCTAACTTTATTCCTATTTCTTCCCTATGAATTGCCTTAAATTCCATAATGATGAAATTGCCTTTACGTTCAATTACCCAATCAATATCTGTTCCACCTGTAGCATTCATTCCATGACGAATTAATCCACCAATTAGTTTTCTTCCTTGATCAAATGCATCTTCATCTTGAATCACATATTTTGCTTCTCTTTCATCTTTGACAAAGAAAGTATCATCTTGTAGTTTTTTATTTGGTTTTGCATCATAAAATGATCCCAGAGAATCAAATTCATCCATAGTTAATCACCAAATTTGAAAAAGATAAGGATTTTGTATTTGGATAATTTTAAATTTTCAGATTCAATTAGTCTGGAAAGTTATTTTAAAATGTGTAGATTAAAAATTTAATTTGTATTTCGGGTATTTTTCATGTACATAATCAAGCAATTTTCCTAATGACAAATCTCCATATTCTGAAAGGGATTTCTTTAATGAAGTTTTATCTGATTCTGTTAATTGATTTGAAGATTTTCCAAATTCTAATAATTCCATACCTTCATCAGTTAAAGAATATGAATACTGATCATGTCCAGATGGAGCTTGTTCAATATATTCTGTTAATAATCCAAGTTTCTTTGCTCTTTGTAATGCATGATTTAATTTTGCAGAAAGCGGGCCATATTGAGCAGCTTCAAATTGAAAATCAAATTGACCATCAAATTCTTCTTGAGCTAAAAACATAATTTTTTGAAATCGTGTTTTACTTGAAAGTGTATCACCAGATTCATGTATTGCATCTAATGTTAGGATCATTTCCTTTAATGTAACTTCATTTAGTATTACCAATTAGTTTTCCCCCTTGTTTCGTTTATGGCTTCTTCTACTTGATATAATTCTTCTAATGTATTCATCAATTGATTTCTAATATCATCTAATCTACTTCGTGTAAATTCTTCGAGGTCGGAAATTTTACATGCATTAAACAAATTTTTTCCTGGATTTCCACCTGTTTTCTTTTTTTGTGTATTTGTAGATTTATTAACAAATCCTAAAGTTAGTAATCTATCTAATGATTCTTTTACAGATCTTGTTGTTGGTTTTGAATTAAGAT
>PFRJ01000016.1 GCA_002788515.1 Nitrosopumilales archaeon CG_4_9_14_0_2_um_filter_34_16
AATGTCGTATTTTATTTTCTTATATTTAGATATAAAATCAAATGAAATAATACAAGTTTTCTTGCCAGTTTCATTTGCGTTATTTTTTATTGGACTATTTGTAATTGTAAGCCGAAGAAAAGCATTGAATCAAATGATGGGATTACTAACTATTGAAAATGGGTTGTTCTTATTTGCAGTATCTTTAACACATGGGTTTTCATTGATAATTGAAATTGGATTGATGGCAGATATTGTACTTGGTGTTATGATCTCTAGTATTTTATTATTTAGAATGAGTAGAACGTTTGATAGTATTGATATTAAAAACTTGGAAAGTTTGAGGGATGACTAGTGTTTTTAGAATTATTTTCATCATTGGAATCCATATTAATTACTGCTCTCATCATAACTCCAATAATTAGTGGCGTACTGGTAACTTTTCTAAAAAAGAAAAAAATAATTGAACTTGTCACAGTATTTTCATCTTTTTTAATTCTAATAGAAGGATTAATCTTGGTAAATTCTATTCTAAAATATAAAACAATATATGTATTTAATGGAATATTTTATGTTGATTCACTTAGTGGAATAATTATCATCACTATTTCACTTGTAGGATTTCTTTCATCTATTTATTCAGTAAGCTACATGGGAAAGCAATATGAAAAATTGATCATTGATGAGAAAAAACTTGTGAGATATTATCAAGGTTTCAACATGTTCTTGTTTACTATG
Source organism: Nitrosopumilales archaeon CG_4_9_14_0_2_um_filter_34_16 (assembly GCA_002788515.1). Taxonomy (GTDB): domain Archaea; phylum Thermoproteota; class Nitrososphaeria; order Nitrososphaerales; family Nitrosopumilaceae; genus Nitrosopumilus. Next base: position 718 of record PFRJ01000016.1, read on the forward strand.
TTACTAGTACCAATATCTAACAACATGGGAATAATGTGGATTGCAATTGAAGCTACAACACTAGTCTCTGTTTTGTTGATAATGTTGTATGTCAAACAAAGTTCAATTGAAGCATCATGGAAATATTTGCTCATTGCAACAGTAGGGTTGTCATTGGCATTATTTGGAACTATATTCTTTTACTATGTTAACACCGTGGATGTTCCTCTTGAAGAAGATGTTTTAGGTATGAATTGGACAAATTTGGTAGAAAACGCCTCTGGTTTTGATCCTAATCTTGTAAAACTAGCATTTATTTTCATAATTGTAGGGTTTGGAACAAAAGCCGGTCTTGCACCCATGCACACATGGTTGCCTGATGCCCATAGTGAAGCACCATCTCCGATAAGTGCTCTTTTATCAGGAGTTTTGTTAAACTGTGCGTTTTATGGAATTTTACGATTTCATATAATTACTAGTAATTCAATAGGATCTCATTTCTCAAATACACTTTTGATAATTCTTGGAGTAGTTTCAATAGGAATAGCTGCTGCATCAATTTATTTCCAAAAAGACTTGAAACGCATGTTAGCTTTTTCCAGTGTTGAACATATGGGAATAATTTCAGTAGCAATTGGATTTGGAAGTGTTATTGGTATTTTTGGAGCATTGTTACACATAATTAATCATGCCGTTGTAAAATCCCTATTATTTTTTACAAGCGGATCAATTTCTCAAAAATATGAAACTAAATTAATCTCAGATACAAGTGGAATTATACGAATAATGCCGATAACTGGATTTGCATTTTTAATTGGTGTATTGGCAATAATTGGGCTGCCTCCATTTAATATTTTCATGAGTGAGTTTTTAGTATTAAGTTCTGGATTTGAATCTGAAAACTTTCTTCCAAGTATGTTGGTAATTTTATTTCTTGTAATAATATTTGCAGGTTTTGGAAAGCATTTACTTAAAATGGTATTTGGAAATCCAAAACAAACAATAAAAAAAGGAGATCTTGGAATACTTTCAATAATCCCAATGCTGATTTTGATATCAATCATATTTGTTATGGGAATATATGTTCCAGAACCCTTGCAAACATTAATTGGCGATGCATCACAAATTTTATTGGTGGGTGATCTGCACAATTGATTATAACATATTGTGCTTTAGAGGTGATTATTTATGAATAATAAAATAATAGAACATTACCTGTCTAAACTAGAACAGCTAGAATTCAAATTTAAAAGACACGTCCAAAACAACAACGAGATACACATAGAATTGGAAGATTCATCTCAATTAATAGAATTTTGTAATATTTTGAAACTAGACATGAATCTCAGATTATTAACAATGATTTATTGTGATGAAAGAAAAATAAATCATGCATTTAGTTTACGATACCTGTTAGGCTCTGATACAGATGATGTATTTCTTTTTGTAATCCTATTTATTGATAAAAAACATGCCTATTTTCCTAGTTTATCTGATGTATTTCCATCCTCGATAAAATATGAAAGAGAAATCAATGATATGTTTGGAATCCAAACACAAGGGGACACAACTCTTAAACCCTTACTTTTACATGATTTTCAGAAAAATATTTTCCCATTACGAAAAGATTTTCATGCAAATACCGAATTGAATTACACTCCTAGAAAATTTAAATTCACGCCAATCACAGGAGATGGGATTTGTGAAATACCTGTAGGACCAATACATGCAGGAATAATAGAGCCGGGTCATTTTAGATTTAGTGTTATTGGTGAAAATATAGTAAACATGGAAACACGTCTTGGATATGCCCATAAAGGAATTGAAAAAATTGCAGAAAATATGTCAATCAATAACGTTGTATTTTTATCCGAACGAATTTCTGGTGATGAGAGTGTTGCAAATTCCATGGCATTTTGCCAAGCCATAGAAAAAATTTCCCAATTAGAAATTCCCGAAAAAGCTAAACAGATAAGATTGTTGTTTGCAGAACTAGAACGAATTTACAATCATTTTGGAACCTTGAGTGGTATTTTAAATGATATTGGATTTTCATATGGTGCTTCAAGATTAGAAATATTAAAAGAATACGTGATGCAGTTAAATGAAAAATTATCTGGAAGTAGATTGTTATTTGGAGTCAATCAAATAGGTGGAGTAAAAATAGATATTTCAAATACATCATTAGTAGACATTCATTCAATGTTAGATAACATATTTCAAAATTTTGAAAAGATTCTGGAACACATACAATCAAATTCATCAGTAATTGACAGATTAAGAAACACAGGTATTATTGAAAAGCAAACAGCAAATGATTTAGGAGTTGTCGGACTTTCTTCGATCTGTACTGGTATAGATACAGATACTAGAAAAAATCATCCCTATGGATATTACTCGTCAATTAATTTTGAACAAACACCTAGAACATACATGGAACACCAAGTAAAATTACAAAAACGAATCGGGGATGTACTATCTAGATTTATGAGCCGAGTAGATGAATTAAGATATTCAAAAAAACTGATAAAATCTATATCTAATTTAGAGACTGGAGAAATTAATGTTCCACTTGAGTCTAAATTAACTCCTTTTTCTTCTGGTTTGGGATATGCTGAATCCCATAGGGGGGAAACATTACATTGGATTATGATTGGCGAAGATAATTCTATTTTTAGGTATAAAATCAGGACTGCTTCTTTTGCAAACTGGTCTATAATTGAACATGCAGTTTTAAACAATATTGTTGCTGATTTTCCAGTAATTAACAAGAGTTTTGATTTTTCTTATTCAGGGAATGACTTATGACAGAAAATAATCAAAATAAAATTAAAAAAAGTGACATCCTATCATGGAACAAAGTAACATTTGACAAAATATTACAATCTAATGATATGATTCCAGAAAATTTCAGAGGAAAAATTTCTTTAGATCCTGATAAGGATTTTGTGTTAAATTCACAAATTGGGCAGAATTTAGAAAACATTTGTCCTACAAATGCTATTTCGTACAAAAATACCCTCGAATCAATTTCTTTAGATGTGGGAAAATGTATTTTCTGTGGAAATTGTCAGCAAGATATGCCAAAATTAATTAAAATATCCAATAATTTTGACATGGCAAAGAAAAGAAAAACTCATCTCCTTGAAGTATTTCCTGAATCTGTTCCGTTTGGAAAAACATATGAGGAAATAGGAGATGAATTAAAAAATAAAATTAACAAAACATTTGGACGATCTTTGGCAATTAGGGAAATTGATGCAGGTTCATGTAATGGCTGTGAAATTGAAATTTCTGCGTTAACCAACCCAATTTATGACATAGAGCAATTTGGAATGCATTTTGTAGCTTCTCCAAGACACGCTGATCTTCTATTAGTTACTGGTCCTGCATCAAAAAATATGGAAAAGGCATTAAAAATTGCATATGAATCTACTCCAGAACCTAAGTTGGTAATTGCAGTTGGTGCATGTGCATGTAGTGGTGGAATATTTGGAAAAAATTATGCAACGACAGGGGGTATTGATAGCATCGTTCCTGTTGATGTATTCATACCAGGATGTCCTCCACGACCTCAGGCCATACTTTATGGCATCATGTTGGCATTAGATAAAATATAATTTGTATTCCCTTCCCTATATGATTCTTGTATGTTTAGGCGGTACAGTGTAACACAAATTAAATAATCTTTAATTTCAGATTACTGAAATCTTTTATCTTACAACCACTAACTTGTAATGATGTTTCAGAAGATAATCCTGCTTGTATGGGGTGATCAGTAGTGGCAAGAGCTTATGTTTTAATGAATTGTAATCTTGGTTCTGAAAAAGAAGTAATATCATCATTGAAAAAAGTAGAAGGTGTGAGGTAGGCACATGGTGCGCTTGGCCTTATGATATTATTGTACAAATTGAGTTAGATACTGAAGAAAAAATTCAACAAACAGTAACGGGAACTATTCGCAGGATCCAAAAATTCACTCCACTATGACTTTGACCCGCTCAGAATCCAGGGAATTGTTCCAAACCTCTGAGAAATTGATTGGAGTAATGCTTGGACAAAACATCATTCAAGCTTATGCTGTGATTCATTGCATCAAAGGTGAAGAATATGCCGTTTTGAAGAATCTCAGTTACATTCCAGAAGTCAAAGAGACTGATGTTATTTTTGGATTGTATGATGTAATTTGTAAGGTAGAGACATCAAATAGTACGATATTGGATCATGTCATTACAAATGCAATCAGAAAAATACCTGACATCATTTCAAGTATCCCATTGCATGTTGTCAAGGAACAAGAGTCTTAAATATCAAGTAAACAAAACATGCATCTTGAACCCTTTTTGGAATCTGAATAGAACCTTACAAGCCTGAATCCTGTAGGTTCAAATATTTTCATGCCTAACCCTAATTAGAGCGTCAATGTAATTTGACAAATCGCCATCATGATAAAAAGCGCCGGGATCTTTACAGATCTAATTTTTCTATAATTTCTGAAAATTTCCAGGGACCGCATTGCGTATCTTGCTCTTCACTTCTGAACAACCCTGTTTTGTTTAGGTGATTTACAATGTATGCTGAAAATGGTAACGCACCTGTAGCTCCTGGTGAATTGTAATTTAGAATATGAAGTGACATCACATCATCTATTAAAATCACATCTGGTACGAACTTTCCATTCTCATCGATGACTGATGATCTTATGCCTGCAGTACCTTTTTGTGTGAATTTATCCGCATCGATTTTTGGTAAGAATTTTTTTACTCTGTCAATCATTACTGATTTTGACATTGATGAATGTATCTCGCTAATTGCAATCTCTTGAAATTGTTTATCAAAAATTGTTTTTCGTGCACCTGAACCCAGCATTTCAAGCATTTTTGGAATGAATTCTTTGATGTTCTCTGATTTACTATACCCATGTGGACTAAATACTGGAACTGCATTTGGCCCAATTTCACAACTCCCATCTACTCTAATTATCCAATGAGGATCTAAAAATGGATATTCTGGAAATTCTGGTACCGAATACACGCTTGATTTTGTCAAATTGTTGTATTCACTCGGTGCTTTCCAATACTCTCCTCTAAAATGCACATCTGTAAATTTTGTTGCAATGCCTATCTCATGGGCGATATCTATTGCTTCCCCTCCTGCCGCATTGATTAAATATTTTGTATTAATTTTATTTTCACCATTTAGTGTTATTGTCCACGTATCGTTTTCTTTTTTTATGTTGGTGACTCTAGCATTCAACAAAAATTTTGTACCGTTTTTTTGACTGTCTCTCATTAACGAATTGGTAAATGCAAAATAGTCTGCTGAAGCATCTCTGTAAACATATAAAGCTGCTTTACATTTTATTTCAGGTTCTATTTTTCCTAATTCGTCATCACTCATTAATTTTATCTCGTTTTCATTTAATCCATTTTGTTTTCCCCATTTAAGATATTTTTCAAGAACTTTGATTCCTCTTTCATCTGATGCAACTTCAATCACTCCGTCTTTTTTGAATGGCAATTCTTTTTTGTTTGCATATTTTTCCCACATCTCATAACCATGAAATGCAGATTTTGCAAATAGTTTCTTCTTTTCAGGATTGTATAGATATGGAGCATGTACTTTTCCTGTGTTTCTTCCGCTTGTGTGAAAAGCAACACCATGCGCTTGTTCTATTACTGCAATTTTTTTTGATTCATTTAGAAATGATAAAAAATATGAAATTGAAGTTCCAAGAATTCCGCCTCCAATAATTACAATATCAAAATTCTGTGTCATAAGATATCAATGTTAATTCCGTTTGGTTGATAATAAATTGAATCTAAAGTAATCAAGGTTAATATCCAATAAAACATACTTCAACATATGCTACCTGATAAATGCTCAGTTACTGAAGAGGGAAAACAATGTGTAAATCCTCCTGAATTCATTGTGTCTGTTATTTCAGGTAATGATGAATATATGGTGGGGTTGACATGCCAAAAACATAAACAAATTGTATCTGGTAAAATAAGGATTCTTCAAAATGAAGATAAACTGTATGATGGAAAAATCAGTTTTTCACCTGTAAAAGCAGTTGGAACTGATTGTATTCATGGGGACACAGATGATTTTGTCCAAATTGACATGAATCGCTCAAAAAACTGAAATAATTTTGATTTCAATGCTAATCATTGCTTTTAGAATTACTATTTGATCTAATCAGGATTGATGATGTTTTACTTATTATAAAAAATAATGGAGCCGTAAGTGAGATTAAAAGTAATTCTCTTGGTATTAGACAAAAAGAAAAATGGATAACTATTGGTGACAATGACGGTCCTGCACACATGCATGTTGATTCTACTTTGATAAATTCTGCAGAATTCACACAAGAGGAAAAACCTGAGAGAACCAGTTTCAGTGTGCGTTTTTATGATAAAAATGGAGATCGAATTCTTGCAGCATTTTTTACAAAAATGTATGATGATTCTAAAATTATTATTTCAGAAAGAAAAAAAGTCTATGATGAATTAAACCAAAAATATGGCTCTAAAATTCAGTTTTAAAAAAAACCTTGTCTGAAAAAGACAAGGAGAAAAAATATTATTCTTGAGATTCTTTCTTCTTCTTCTCTTTTTCAGATTGTTGTTTAGCTAATTCTAATTCTTCGTTTGTATGTTTGAATTTTTTCAATCTAAAATTAATTTGTAATTTAGATATAAAAACTGCACATTTTATGGAGAATGAACTTGGGCGTGAAAATCAATACCCTACTGAATAAGTTGGCTTTTTTTGATTCATTCCTAAAATCAAATTCTTTACAGTGATCTTTGCCATCTTGATCCTTGTCTCTTTTGTTGAACTTCCTATGTGTGGGGCAAGAACTACGTTTTGTAAATTCGTTAGCGGATTGCTTTTTTTTATTGGTTCTGATTCAAATACATCCAAGCCTGCTCCTGAAATAATTTTTTTATTTAATGCGATTATTAGATCTTTTTCATTAACTATTTTCCCTCTTGATGTGTTGATTAAAAATGCTGATTTTTTCATTTTTTTAAAAATTTTCATATTAAACAAGTGATCTGTTTCTTTTGTATGAGGCACATGAATTGAAATAAAATCACTTTGACTGATAAGTTTCTCAAACGATACGTATTTTACATTTAATGATTTTTCTTTTGATTTTGAAACACGTTTTCTGTTGTGATATAAGATTTTCATATCGAATGCTTTTGCCCTTTTGGCAAGTGTTCCTCCAATTCTTCCCAATCCAAAAATTCCAATTGTTTTACCTTGAAGATCATTTCCTACATAATCTGATGCTCCAAAGATCTCTTTCCACCTTCCATCTCGAATAATTCTATCTCCTTCTGAAACTCTTCTTGATATGTCAAGTAGTAATGAAAATGCTAAATCTGCTGTTGCATCTGTTAATACTTCTGGTGTGTACCCAACACGAATTTTCTTTTTCTTAGCATGTTCTGTATCTATATGATCAAAACCTACACTATACGTGCTAATGACCTTTAGATTTTTTGCACATTCCATTGTATCTTTATTGATTATGTCATATGGGAAACAAATGAGCCCTTCAACATCTCTAATTTTTGATCGCAGTTTCGTTAGCGGTATTGGAATTTTTCCAGAATGAATCTCAATTTGATATTTTTCTTTTAATGTTTTTAGTGCAAAACCATGTAAAGTCCTTGTAAGAAACACTTTCTTTTTCATCATTATTGAAATTCATCTCAAACCATTTATACGATTTCTTTGTAAACCCTTCAGTGTCTTCAAAAGTCAAGGAGGAAGAAGAGTTTGCAATTTGTGTAGAATGTGGAAATTCCATTGAAAAGTGTGGTTGTGTATGTCCTTATTGTGGTGAACGTGATAAATGTGAATGTGCATTGTTTGATGCAGCTACTGGTGGTTAGGATAAATACACCATCATACTATTAAAATTCAAGAAATGAGTGATTGCCTATGAGTTTTGTGGATTTTTCTTGGTTAATTGGTGGTCCTCAAGGAAGTGGTATTGAATCTGGTGCGAACATATTTTCAAAAGTTTGTGCAGAAATGGGATATCAAATATTTGGTAAAAGAGAATTCTATTCTAATATCAAGGGTGAGCATAGTTACTTCACTGTACGAGTTGCTGATAAAAAAATTCATTCAAATGTAAACGATGTGACATTAATGGCGGCATTTGATGCAGAAACAATCTTTCGTCATTTTAATGAGGTGATATCTGGTGGGGGAATAATATATGATTCTGATTTAGGGGACACCCCAACAGATTCTGTTCATACTCTTGATGCTCCATTCAAAGAAAGATTACATAAAGAGTTAGAATCAAAAAATAAATCATTCACTATATCTGGTGTGCTGGAAATTGCAAAAGATAATGGCGTCAAATTATTTCCTGTATCTTTTAAATCTCTTCTTGAATCTCTTTCAGAAGAAACTGAAAATCCTAGATTAAAGGGATTAATCAGAATGTTCAATGTTATTGGCGTGTCGTTATCTTTAGGATTAGTTAAGATGCCTCCTGACTCTTTACAAAAAACAATAGAAACTATTTTTTCAAAAAAACCAGAAATAGCAAAAATCAATCAACAAACTGCAAATTATTCCTATAACTACGCATCTGCAAAGTTTGAAAACTTTGATCACACATTGCCTGGAGTTCAAAAAGAACCTGGAACTATTTTGATTCAAGGATTTCAAGGAACAGCTTTAGGAAAAATGGCGTGTGGCTGCAGACTACAACCCTATTACCCGATCACCCCTGCTTCTGATGAATCCGTATACTTGGAGTCAAATGAAATTTTAGAAATAATTGATGAAAGACCTGGGTCTACTGCTGTAATTCAAACCGAAGATGAAATCTGTGCGATGGGGATGACCATTGGTGGTGCATTGACTGGAACACGTTCTGCGACATGTACTTCTGGTCCTGGATTTGCATTGATGACTGAAATGCTGGGTTGGGCTGGAATGAATGAAGTACCTGTTGTTATTACAAATTATCAAAGAAGTGGGCCTTCTACTGGACTTCCAACTAGACATGGTCAAGATGATTTACTTTTTGCAGTATATGCAGGCCATGGAGACTTTCCAAAAATTGTTTATGCTTCAGGTGATGTTGAAGAGAGTTTCTATGATACTGGAAACTGTTTTAATTATGCAGATGTCTTTCAGGTTCCAGTAATTCACATGATGGACAAGTTCCATGCAAGTTCTGTAATCACGTGCAAAAGGTTTGATCCTCAAAAAATAATAATTAACAGAGGCAAACTCTTAGAAAAAGTAGATGATGGTTATAGAAGATTTGAGTTTACTGACGATGGTGTGTCACCTCGTTCTAGATTGGGACTAGATAATGGGATTTTTTGGAATACTGGTGATGAATCTGATGAATTTGGTCATATTAGTGAAGATCCAATTTTACGTGTAAAAATGATGGATAAGAGAATGTCTCGCCTAGATTTAATTCTTAAAAATATCCCTGTTGAAGAACAGGTTGTATCTTTTGGTGTTGAAGAATATACTATAATTTCATGGGGATCAACAATTGGTCCAGTTCGAGATGCACTTGACTTGCTGAAAAAAGAAGGGATCTCTATTGGTTTAATCCAATTAAAGTTGCTGAATCCATTTCCTGGTGACTATGTTAATTCTTTGTTAAAAAATAACAAAACCATAATTGATGTCGAAGCAAATCATTCTGGTCAACTAGGAAAACTATTCAAACAAAACACCGGTCGTGATGTTGACTACTTTATATTAAAATACACTGGACGTGCTATGACTAGTACTGAAGTTTATGATTCACTTAAGAAAATTATTCAGAATAAAGCAAACAAACGGGAGATTTTAATGCATGGCGCTTAAACTATCTGACTACAAAACAGATGTTCATAATGATTGGTGTCCTGGATGTGGGGATTTTGGAATAGTCAATGCCATTCAAATGGCGCTAGCTGAGATGGGAATAGAGCGGGACAAGGCTGTAATGTTTTCAGGAATTGGATGTTCTGGTAAAACATCGCATTTTATCAATACTTATGGTGTTCATACACTACATGGACGAGTTTTAACATTTGCACAAGGTGCAAAGATTGCAAATCCCGAGTTGACAGTTGTTGCCGTAGGTGGTGACGGTGATGGTTTGGGAATTGGTGCAGGTCATTTTGTCGCTGCTGGAAGACGAAATGTGGATATGACTTACATAATTTTTGATAATGGTGTTTACGGTTTAACAAAAGGACAAGCATCTCCAACTCTAAAGCTTGGAGAAAAAACAAAATCATTACCTTCTCCAAATACGAACTCCAATGTCAATCCAATTGGTTTGGCAATTGCAAGTGGTTTTACATTTGTCGCTCGTGGATATTCTTATGATGTAAGGCATCTCAAAGATTTGATAATTCAAGCAGTTCGACACAAAGGTCTCTCATTTCTTGATGTTTTACAGCCTTGTCCTACATACAATGATCTTAATACTAGAGATTGGTATGCTGGAACTGATTTAGTTGATGAAGCTCAAAAGAGACATTCTAGAATCTATAAACTAGAAGAGCAAGGATTTGAACCAGTAGTTCATTATGATTCCGAACCTGAAGTAAACGAGAAGCTATCTCAGGCATTGATTAAATCTCTTGAATGGGGAGCCAAAATACCAATAGGGGTCTTTTACAAAAATCCATTAGTTTCTACTTATACTCAACGATTACAAGACAAGATTCCAAATTATTTAGAAAACCCTCCCGCAAAACAAAACATATCCAAAAATGGTCATTCAAACACTGACATTTCGATGATATTGGATTCTTTAGAAGTGTAAATTACGGTCTTGAACCTAACAAGTTATAGGCAAGTTTCGTAGAATGTTATTTTGCATTTGAATATTAACGACGCAAATAAAATATTTAGAAAATCAATAATCAAAGGTTTCTTTGAGCCTCAACTTGTTAATCTGGATTTTAAAAAATCTCCTGTAAAACACCCATCAATCACTGATGATGGGCTTATGCAATCTGATTTGCTTCATATCTTTTTTGATGTAGAAACTGGTTCTGATTATCCTGATGGTGATGAGTGGTTTATTGTGGAATTATTATTCCCTCATGATGTAAAACTTCCTGATAATTTGAAAGGAACAGACTATTTCACCACTCTTTCTGTTGATGAAAATACTACTTACTGGCATCATCGTGAATTGATTCGCTACAAATATGGAAAATCAAAAAAACTTGTTGACGCTTTAGAATTTTTAGAAACAAAATACAAAGAACTTCATGGATTATTGGAACCGTTACAGAAAGATCTCAAGTAACTTGATTCCATGAATCTCCGCTGAAATTATATTTTTTATTTTCAGATGAAGCCGTATTAAGACGCCATCTGATTGTTTCTGGATCAAATTTGTATGTTAGTTCTGAAATGTCTGATGGTATTTTTTCAGGATCTAAATGGTATGGCAGTAATTCTAACACAAAATCCATTTTTTCCAATGCGTTATCAAACCATTGCTTATCTTCTATGTCTACAGTGAAGATAATTTTTGGTTTTCCTAAAAAATTAATTTTAATTTTTAATGCATTTCCATTACCTCTTCTTCGTTTCATCTCTTTGAAAACTGATTTGATTTTTTCCCAACGCTTAAAATCAAACCATTGGAAAAACTCTTCATTGAATTGAAGCGGAATTTCGATATCTAAAGAACTGACAAAATTTTCATCATCCATCTCTATTTCATCTTGAATAATGGTAAAGTGGGAATTTAGAAATCCATAAAGAACTTCAATCTCCCATGGTGAAATTCCATAATATCGTAATGTTGTTTCCAAACTTTCTGGCAATGATTTAAAATCTTGAAAATTGTAATTAAAGCTTCAAATCAGCAAAACTAGTACAAATTAACCTTAAAACTAAAATTATATGGCTATTCATATTACTTTAGACATGAAGAAAGAATTTGTTGTAAAAAGTATTGATTCAGCTCCTGACGGTGCCCCATATGTCATAGTCTCGTTGTCATCTCTTAAGGATCTCAAAGAAGGGACTCAGAATCCACAATCTCCTTTTGGAAGTCCAAAAGTTATGGGATTTTCAAACATGAATGATATGATGAAAGATCTAAACAAATTGATGTCTGGGATGGGTGGCGGTATGGGAATGCAGTCTGGTGTTACTCAACTAAAACTTGAAATGCATGAATACAAAGAGATGGGTCTTTCAGTTGGAGATAAGGTCTTTTTGGAATTAAGTAAAGACGAACCACTCGGTGTTTAGATTACCAAACTGTATTGAAATATTTCCAACCATAAAAAGCTGCAATTGTGCCAATCACAAATAGCATTGGTTTCCAAGCAAATACTGGTATGCTTGGTGTTGCAAGTTTAACTTTGTAATTATCTGCAATTGCATTAACGTATTTTTTGATTTTATCGTGCCAAATGGTATAATCGATTTGATATTTTTTCAAAATCTCTTCTACTTCATAAACTACTGGTGTTCTTTGAGAAAACAAATGCTGAAGATAGTCTCTTGAAACTTCTACTTCTGCATGAATTCCAATTAACCCTTTTTTTAGATCAACCATTCTGATGTGCATTTCCCATGGTTTTTTTAATTTTAGATTCAAACCATTTCCTATCTGTCCTGGTTGTTTGTGTTCAAATTTTACTTTGGTAAATCCTTCTGCTGCAAAAATCTTTGTTAGTTCTTCAAAGCTTTTCTTTACAACAATATGAAGTTGTTCTACACCATCTTTACTGTCCACATTAATTTTGTGTTTTATTCCATCCAGAAATGAAACTGTTTTAGGATATGTGGTGAGATATTCCATTATTTTTTTTCAGTAAATTCCTCTATTTAAAGCAGAATAATATTTCAGGCTAATTTTTTGGAGGATTTGACAGTCCTCTTACGTAAACACACTGATCTGGCGATATTGCCATTTCTGATGGATTGATTTTTCTGTCAGTGAGTTTCGCGTCTGAGTTTCTTATTATTGCAAATGGTTTTGATTCTGCACCTTCGCCCATTTTGTGGTTTGCTATGGTTGCAAGATTGTCTACAACTGCTTGAAATGTAACTTTTAATGGATTGCCATCTAGATCTTTTTTTGCTCTCATATCTAAGACAGGTTCAATCCCTGCACAAGATATTGCAACTCCTGATGTGCCGATTCTTGCTGGCATTAATCTACTATCTACAAGGATAACTCCGACATGGATGAAGAATTTTAAGAAAATTTTTCTACGAATTTCTTCTGCTACGAGATATGGGTTGACTGGATATAGTATAGCCTTCCCTTTTTTTGCGTTTGATTTATCAATTCCTGCATTTGGTGCCATAATGTTGTCTGCAGATGTAATGACAAATCCTCCGATTCCCCCAAAAATTTTATCTGATTCTCTGATGATAATCTCTGCAATTTCAGCTTTTAGTTGATATATCTTTGAAACTTTCCTACCTTCTTCAGATGGTATGATTTTGTCTAAATCCACAATTCTTCCTTGTGAGTTTGAAACGTATTTCGTAGAAATTACTAAAACATCTCCTTCTTCCAAAACTATGTCGTTTTTTCCTAATGTTTTCAGCAATGTTTCAAAAATATCAAATTTTGTCTCCATTTTCTCTGCTACAAGTGGAAAAACCGTTAATTGCACAATGTTTTGGTATTTCTTTTCTTTTTTATTGTTGTGAATAATTAGAATTGCTGTAGGTATGGCACATGCAACAAAATGAAATAGATGAAATTTTAGATTACATCAATAGCAAAGTTGCTGAAGATGTGCCTAGTCTTGTAAAAATGATTGTTAGAAAAAAGATATCAAATTTTCAATCTTTTGAGGTTGAATCTCTGCCCGAGTCTTTGAGATCTTGCACTGTCGAAGAATTAATTTCTATCGTAAAACATGGTTTGGATACCAGAAAATTAAAAATCTAACTTTGGTCTAGATTATGAAATAATTCAATATCGTTTGAAATGTGATTTTATGGACAAATCATTCATTATGGTTTTAAGTAAATTTCACCATATACTATCATGTCAAAGAATAATGAGTCTGAATCTTGGGAACAACTCTATGGTTTATCTTGGACAATACTTGACGAAGAATAATACTTCAGGTTTCACCAGATAAGCTCGGAGAAATCGGTAAAAATCACAAACTCTGTGATATAATAAGACAAAAAGAAAGCAAAAAATAATTTTAAATGTTAATTAGCATACTCAAATCCAAAATATAATAAAAAGAAGGTCATACTGAATTTTTTTGGCCTTTTTTGTAAAAAATCCATAGATATGCAATTTCCATATCTGACATTCAAACAGATTCTGAAAAGCTTTTAATCTGTAGGACAAGCTTTTCCGATTATGAACATTGTTGAGAAGATCCTTGCACGTGCCTCTGGAAAGTCTTCAGTATCCCCTGATGATGTAATTTTTGCTAATGTTGATAAAGTAATGATTCATGATGTGTCAGGACCTGGAGTAATCAAGGTATTTGATAAACTAAAGAAACAGGGAATCTCAGTTGACAAGTTATGGGATCCTACAAAGGTCTGGGTTGCTGAGGATCACTTTGTACCTTCAGCTGAAAAAGTTTCAGCTGAGAATATTGTAAAACTATCTAATTTTACTAAACAATACGGAATTGAAAAACACTTCAAGTATGGAATGGGCCAGTATGGGATTTGTCATACTTTGTCTCATGAAGAAGCAATGGTCATGCCAGGCGATGTATATGTAGGTGGAGACTCTCATACAAACACTACCGGTGCATTAGGTGCATTTGCATGTGGATTGGGTCATACTGATGTTGCGTATGTCTTATTGAATGGAAAGATTTGGTTTAAGATTCCTGAAACTATGTACTTTAAGATTAATGGAAAGTTACCTGATCATGTGATGGCAAAAGATTTGATTCTCAAAATTATTGGTGATATTGGAACCGATGGTGGTGCATACAGAACAATGCAGTTTGGAGGAAGTGGAATCGATGAGATGTCTGTTGAGAGCAGATTGACCATGTGTAATATGACCACTGAGGCTGGTGCAAAAAACGGAATAGTGGAATCTGATCAAAAGGTGGTTGATTATCTTACAAGCAGGGGTGCTACAAATGTTAATTTAGTAAAAGGTGATGATGATGCAGAATATTCTCAAATCTTTGAATATGAAGCATCTGAGATGGAACCAATTATTGCAAAACCATTTTCTCCTGAAAATATTTGCATTGTAAGAGAAGCTCCAAATGTTGAATTAGATAAATCATACATTGGCTCTTGTACTGGTGCAAAATATGAAGACTTGGAAGCTGTCGCAAGAATTCTCAAAGGAAGAACTGTAAAAATCAGAACCGAAATTTTACCTGCCGCAATATCAATTTACAAACGGGCCATGGAAAATGGTTTGTTGAAAATATTCTTAGATGCCGGCGTAACAGTTGGACCACCTACATGTGGAGCATGTTGTGGTGCACACATGGGCGTCTTGGCAAAAGATGAAATCTGTATTAGTACTACTAATAGGAATTTTCCAGGAAGGATGGGACATGTTGAATCACAAACATATCTTGCTTCTCCTCAAGTTGCAGCAGCTTCTGCAGTTACAGGTAAAATCACTGATCCGAGGGATTTGATATGAAAGGGAATGTCGTAAAATACGCACAAGATAATATCGACACTGACGTGATCATTCCAGGTCAATATCTAAAAGTACATGATTATGCAGAACTTGCAACACATGCAATGGAGGGATTGGATCCTGATTTCCATTCCAAAGTAAAGGAAGGTGATTTTATTTTATCTGGGAAGAATTTTGGATGTGGTTCAAGTCGAGAACATGCACCAATTGCCTTGTCTCATTCTGGAATAAAGGCAGTACTTGCATTATCTTTTGCAAGAATTTTTTACAGAAATGCTGTTGACGGCGCATTTTTGCTACCCATTGAAATTGAACAAGATGCATATGATGGAATCTCTGAAGGAGATGAAATTGAAATTAAACTATCTGTAAATGAAATTAAAAATATCACAAAAAACCAGACCTATAAAATGAAACCGTTCTCAGAAATTATTGGAAAAATTATCTCTGCAGGTGGTCTATTCAAATACAAGCCAGACCAAGATTGAAATGGGAAAAACACTTTTTGAAAAAATCTGGGAATCTCATGTTGTAGTTGAAAAGTCAAACAGCCCTTCTCTTATTTACATTGACCGACATTTGGTGCATGAGGTAACTTCTCCACAAGCTTTTGATGGACTAAGGATGAATAACCGTAAGGTTCGAAGGCCCGATCTTACCATAGCTACAATGGATCACAACGTTCCTACAAATGACAGATCTCTTCCAATATTGGACCAAACATCTGCAATCCAAATTCAAGCATTGGAAAAAAATTGTAAAGATTTTGGAATCACATTATTTGATATCAGCAGCCCTAATCAGGGCATAGTTCATGTAATTGGTCCTCAGTTGGGAATTACTTTGCCTGGTTCCACAATTGTTTGTGGGGATAGTCACACCTCTACACATGGTGCATTTGGCGCATTGGCCCTAGGAATTGGAACAAGCGATGTAGAACATGTCTTGGCATCTCAAACTATGTGGTTAGAAAAACCAATACCATTTGAAATCAGAGTAGAAGGAAAACGAAAAAATCCTCATGCAGTTACTGCAAAAGATATCATTCTATCAATTATCAAAAATATTGGAACTGGTGGTGGTACTGGTACTGTAATTGAGTATAGGGGGGAGGGAATAGAAGATCTTTCTATGGAGCAGAGAATGACCATTTGCAATATGTCCATTGAAGCCGGAGCCAGAGCTGGCTTGATTGCACCTGATGAAAAAACATTTGAATATCTTAGAGGCAGAAAATATACTCCCAAAAATTATGAATCTCTAGTTGATACTTGGAAAGATCATCTAAAGACTGACGATGATGCAACCTTTGAGAAAGAATTTACTTTGCACATTGATGATATTGCTCCTCAGGTTAGCTGGGGAACAAATCCCGGAATGACCTGTGATGTAACTGAATCAATTCCATCTCCTGATGATTTTTCAAAAGGTGATCTTAATCAAAAGAAAGGCGCACAAAAAGCACTTGATTACATGGATCTTAAACCCGGAACTCCAATTGAAGAAATCAAAATTGATAGAGTGTTTATTGGATCATGTACTAATGCTAGATTGGAAGATCTCATAGAAGCATCAAAAGTTGTAAAGGGACAAAAAATTTCATCAACTGTTAGAGCCATGGTAGTTCCTGGTTCTCAAATGGTAAAAAAACAAGCAGAAGAAATGGGTCTTGATAAAATTTTCACTGATGCTAACTTTGAATGGAGAGAATCTGGATGCAGTATGTGTTTAGGAATGAATCCTGATATATTGTCTCCTGGTGAACGCTGTGCAAGTACATCTAACAGAAACTTTGAGGGAAGACAAGGAACAGGCGGACGAACTCATTTGGTAAGTCCTGTAATGGCAGCTGCTGCAGCAATTGCAGGTCATTTTGTGGATGTTCGAAAAATGGATTTGAATTAAAATGCAATCTTTCCATAAAGTAACAAGTATTGTCACACCGTTAGACAAAGTTAATGTGGATACTGATCAAATTATCCCTAAACAATTCTTAAAATTAGTTCAAAAATCTGGTTTTGGAAAATTTTTATTTTTTAATTGGAGATATGATGAAAATGAGAACAAAAAATCTGAATTTATCTTAAATGACTCCAAATATGATGATTCTCATATTCTTGTGACTGGAGATAATTTTGGTTGTGGTTCTAGTCGAGAACATGCCGTATGGGCATTGCTCGATTATGGTTTTTCTGTAATAATCGCTCCTTCATTTGCAGATATTTTCTTTAGTAATTGTTTCAAAAATGGGATTTTGCCAATTTCATTAGATCAAAAGATGGTTGAAAAATTGCAACAAGAATCAGATCCAGTTGAAATAGATTTGGAAAAACAAACCGTCAAAACCTCTTCTGAAGAAATATTTTTTGAAATAGATCCTTATCAGAAAAAAATTCTCTTAGAGGGTTTAGATGACATTGCTCAAACTTTTCAATATGAGGATAAAATTTCTGAATTTGAACAAAGGTCTAAAATCCCATCTGTTTTATGATTGTCTTTACTGTTTTTTCGTTTCTTTCTAAAATAGTCGGAGATTCTACATCGATCCACTCTGTGTCCTCTATGTCAAATGCGCTTATCTTTCCCTCCTTTGACAATTCCTGCAAAATATCATATGAGAGATTGATTTCTTTTTGTTTTCGTTTTGTTTTTATTCGTTTTATGATATTTTTTCCAAGTATGTAAATGCCAAGACATTCTGACAATTGTAATTTCATTACCGGTTTCTCTCTGAATTCCTTTATGATTCCATTTTCAACTGTTGCAAAACCTGTCTCTTCTTTTCTTTTTGTTCGTATTGCAATGCATGCAGAACTATTTTTTTCTTTGAAAAACTCTTTCATCTTTTTTAGATCTATTGCACACAAATTATCTACAAACCATAGTACAAATTCTGATTCATCTTTGACTTCTCTTTCGATATATAACAAGTCTCCTCCTGTTCCACTTTGTGAGTCTTGAACAAAAGTAATGTTTTTTTGATTTCCATAATAGTTTTTTATCTGACCGCCTAACCCATTGAAATCTGATATTATGATAATTTCTTTTATGAAACTAAATGACTTTAAGTATTTTACAATATAATCGATCAGTGGTTTTCCATTGATTGGAATCATTGCTTTGGGAAAATATTCTGTGTATGGTTTACCTCTGGTTCCTTTGCCGCCTGCAAGAATTACAGCCTTCACAGCCTAACGGTATGATTTTTGTTTTCTTCTTCTTGCACCAGGTCCGCCAAATTTCTTTGGTTCTTTCTGTCTGGCGTCTCCGCTTACTAGGTATTTGTCAAAATCAGTAATTCTCTTTCTAAGATCTTCTCTAGTTGATTTTGGAAATGGATGGTCTTTTGGTTCTTTTTTAGATTTTGTCCATCCGGTAAGTGCTCTTGAAATTCCTGTTGCAATGGCACTGGCTTGACCCATGTATCCTCCACCTCTAACTCTTACAGATATGTCTATTTTGTCTCTCAAATCTCCTGATATTTCTAGAGGTGCCAAAATAACTTCACGAGCAGTTTCTTGTGGAATCATTTCAACTGGAACATTGTTGATTCTAATTTTACCTTTACCTTTAGTAATGTAAACGTGAGCACTGGCAGTTTTTCTTGTTGCAAAATAAATTTCAGTTTTTGGAGTTGTCATTCAGTCCACCCTATTATTCTGCATAATTCCCCTATTGATGTATAGTTTGATGCAGTTTTTTTAATTATTGCTTTTTCAAATTGAATTTTTGTAAGTGACTTGATTTCCTTTGGGGATCCAATATATGTTCTGAGTCTTTTGTGTGATTCTATTCCTGATGGTTTTTTACCATATGGTAGCATTCCACGAATCATTTTTGCCATGATTGTGTCTGGTCTTCTGTAGTGAACTGGTCCATGTCTTGGATGGATTACACTGTTAATCTTCAAAAAATCTCTAGACTCTTTAATGTGATTGGCTCTTGTTCCACTCAGCATAATTTTTTCACAATTCACTACTGATACTCTATTTCCCTGTGTTAGTAATTTTGCAACATTTGATGCTAATCGTCCGGCAATGTGATTTGTTGCATCTACAACTATTGGCACGTCAGTTCTTATCACTGTTTCTTGTTTAGCCAAGTAATACGACTCCTTTCCCAGTTGGGTTCTGTTCAATCAAATCTAAATGTGTGATTAATTTTCCACCTTTTTCTAAGATTTTGTTAGCTGCAGAAACTGAAATTGAAAATGAAAATAATGTTATTTTGTGAGAAATACTTCCTGTGCCAAGAACTTTGCCTGGAAATACTACGATGTCGTTTTCTTTTGTTAGTTGACCAATTCGATTCAAGTTTAGATCTCTTCTTGCTACAGATGGTTTTAATGCGTATTCTGCTAATTTTGCCCAAATTGGAGCGTCATTTTTAGTAGATGCTTTTTTTAGATCTTTGGCCATGCGTATAACTACTTGATTAGTCATGTGAATAATCCGGTTTGAAACCCAAATATAATGTCTATGCTTATTTTATTCTTCAATATGGTCAATCATATCTTTAAACTGACCTAGTCTGCTACTAACTTCATCTACTCCTGAAATAATGATTTGCTCAGGGTTAAGTGAACCCGTAGATTCTACTGTTAATACTTTGACATCTTCTTTATCGGTATCTGTAAGTGTTGATATGGTTGCAGAATTCCATTTGGCATGTTCTGTTCCGCGTCCTAGTCTTGCATAACACTCAATCTTGATTCTTTGACCTGGTGCTAATTGAACAATTGGAATTTTATCTGATACTGGTTTTATTGAATCATCCTCTGAGGATAACTCATTTGAAAGAATTGTTCTTGTTACGTCTGAGTCCCCTGAATCTAAAACTAGCATTACTTTACAATTTGAACATCCAGCTTCACTTTGACATTGACATTTGGATGGTTCATTAAATCGACCCAAATCTGTTGTTATTGGAATTAATCCTAATCTATGTGCCAAGCCTTCATCTGGAAGTACCGAAGAATTTTCTATGATGTCTACTGTGTCAATTGCAAATACTGGAACACCATTAAGACATACTCGTCTCAGTGCATTTGCGTATTGCAATGGCACCCCACTCAGCTTTACAGCTATTTTTTGATTATCTTTACTAATTACCTCTAAGGATGACAAATCTTGAACAAAATCCTCAAAGTCCACATAAAAATCTAGCTGGGTTTACGTATAGATAAATACCAAATCTTCCTAATTATTTTGAAAATGACTGATGTCACATTGGTACGATATTCCTTTGAAGGGGAAAAATTTGAGATTATGGTAAAGCCAGATCCAGCCCTTGATTACAAGCTTGGAAAGAAAAAAGATATCTCTGCAGTATTGGTATCCGATGAGATTTACACAGATTCTGGAAAAGGTACAAGACCTTCGTCAGAAAAACTGCTCAAGGCCTTCAAAACTGAAGATCCAACTGAGATTGCAGAAATTATAATGCAAAAAGGTGATCTAAATCTCACTACTGATCAAAGACGAAAAATGATAGAAGATAAGAAAAAACAGATTGTACACTTTATCGCAAAGACATACGTTGATCCTAAAACTCACTTGCCTCACCCTCCATTGAGAATTGAACAAGCTATGAAAGATGGTCGCGTTTCAATTGATCCTCAAAAAAGTGTAGATGAGCAGGTAAAAGATATTGTCGAACAACTACGTTCTATAATTGCTCTGAAGTCTGAGAATCTGCAATTAGAAATTGTAATTCCAGCACAGTTCGCATCCCAATCATATGCTGTTCTGAAATCGGTAGGTTCTCTAAAATCTGAACAATGGCAAAATAATGGATCTTTAAAAGCAATACTTGAAATACCCGCTGCAGCAAGGCCCAATGTGATAGACAGATTAGGTTCTATAACCAAGGGTTCTGCTTCAGTTGAGGTAATGCAGTAATGGATAACAAAAGAAAATACGTTATTCCTGGCGATGTAGTAACAACTGGACCTTTTAGACCTGAACAAAACGTATTCCTTCAAGGAAATAAAATAATCTCTACTACTATTGGAATTTCTGAAATCTATGACGATTCTGTTAAAGTGATTCCGTTAACTGGAAAATACATTCCTAAAATCAATGATCTTGTAATTGGCAAAGTTGTTTCCCATACTTCATTATCTTGGGAATTAGATATCAACTCCTGTTATGTTGGATTTCTGCCTGCACAAGATGTGTTTGGACGAGATTTTTCTGCTCATGCCGATGAACTCACATCTAAACTGAAATCAGGTGATCTAGTTGCTGCAAGAATAGCTAATTTTGATAGAACTAGAGATCCTCTAGTTACAATTGCTGATAGGGATTTAGGCAAAATCGATTCTGGCGATTTGATAAAAATATCTCCAAGCAAAGTCCCACGCTTGATAGGAAAACGTGGTAGCATGATTCAGATGATCGAAATGGCTACTAACGCAGCAGTTACAATTGGACAGAATGGATGGGTAGTCGTCTCGTGTGAAACTCCCGAGGGATTATTAAAGGCTAAAAAGGCAATTGAAATGGTTAATGAAAAAGCACATGTTGCTAATTTGACTGATCAAGTGAAAGAAATGTTAGAAATAAAGGATGATGAATCATAATGGGCGGAAGAGACGCAACAATGGTCCTATTGGATGAGAATGGTATTCGTTGTGATGGACGCAAAGTTGACGAACCAAGACGAATAATGATCAAAGCTGGTGGACTAAAGAACGCTGATGGTTCTGCATATATTGAATTTGGTGATAACAAAATTCTTGTTGGTGTATTTGGTCCAAGAGATGTTCATCCAAAACACATGTCAGATACTGATACTGGAATTTTAAGAGTTAGATATCACATGGAACCATTTTCAGTTGGTGAGAGAAAAAACCCAGCACCCTCAAGAAGAGAAATTGAAATTTCCAAAGTGATCAAAGAAGCATTAGAACCTGCTGTCATGTTGGATAAATTCCCAAGAACTGCTGTTGATGTATTTATTGAAGTATTGCAAGCAGATGGTGGAACTAGATGCGCTGCGCTTACTGCAGCTTCTGTTGCATTAGCTGATGCTGGTATTCCTATGAGGGATATGGTATCTGCAATAGCTGCAGGTAAAGTTGCTGACACTGTAATTCTTGATGTTAACAACGAAGAAGATCAAGCAGGTCAAGCCGATATGCCAATTGGATATATGCCAAATCTTGAACAAATTACATTATTGCAATTAGATGGTATTCTAACTCCTGAAGAATACAAGAAATGTGTTGAAGTTGGAGTTAATGGCTGTAAACTTGTTTATGAATTACAAAAGAAAGCACTTAATGACAAATACTTTGGAAATGGAGGGGATTAAAAATTGACATCCACTTCTGTTATTGATGAACTAAAGAAATCACAAATCCTAGAACTATTAGAACAAGGAAAACGAGTTGATGGACGTGCACTTGATGAACCACGTAAAATTATAATTGAAACTAATGCAATTCCTAAAGCAAACGGCTCTGCAAGAATTCGTCTTGGTGATACTGAAGTTGTTTGTGGAGTAAAAATACAACCAGATAGACCATTTCCTGACACTGGTGATAAAGGACTTTTCATTTGTACTGCTGAACTTTTACCTCTATCTCATCCAACGGTAGAAACCGGACCACCACAACCTCCTGTTATTGAATTAGCAAGAGTTGTTGATAGAGGAATTCGAGAGAGTCACATGGTTGATGTTTCACAATTGGTTATAGAGAAAGACAAGTCTGTAATTGGTGTGTTTGCTGATAACGTTGTTGTTGATTATGATGGAAACTTGTTTGACGCATGCTCTTATGCTACAACTGCTGCTTTACTATCTTCAAAAACTCCAAAGTGGAATTGGGTTGATGATCAACCTTCGCTTGTTGAAGGGGAATCTGTTGACTTGCCTATCTCAACAATTCCTGTATCTGTAACCATGGGAAAGATTGGAAATCACATTATTGTTGATCCAAACGGAGACGAGTGGGAAAGCATGGATGCACGTATTACAATTACCACTGATTCTAATGGCAATATTTGCGCACTCCAAAAAGGCGGCAGTGGCGGATTTACACAAGATGAAATTAATCAATGTGGAGATGTATCAATTAGAGTAGGCGCAAAAATAAGAGAAAAATTAAAAGAGGTTCAAAAAGGTAGTCAATAAAATGGCAAAAGCAAAGAAATCTCTTAAAGGATTAGGCGCTAGATACGGAATTAAACTTAGAAAACAATATACAAAAATCCACTTTCAATTAAAAGAAAAAAGGTCTTGTCCTGAATGTGGCTCTGTATCTTTTGGACGAGATGCCGTGGGTATCTGGTCTTGTAAAAAATGCAGCTATAAAGTAGCCGGAACTGCATATGACGTCAAACTTTAGTGCAAAAATCACTGTAAATGCTAAAGAAAAATCAAACGCAATTTATGATTCTATAAACACTGACAATGAATTTTATCCTGAAAATCCAGTGAAAACTAAGATTCGTCTTGACAAACAAATTGTTATTTCTGTAGAGTCTGATCATCTAACACATTTGAGAGCTAACTTGAATTCCACACTTCGATTAATTCAGGCCAGCTATGATTCAATTGAATCGGTAAAGATATAATGAAACAGATTTTTTGATTAAATATGTCAACAGGACAAATGCCACCATGGCTTCAAGAGCAACTTGTGAAACTACAACAATCACAACAAAATTTGCAATCAATAATGACTCAAAAACAACATCTTCAAATTGAAAAAGCTGAAACAGAAAAAGCTCTTGAAGAACTAAAAAAGGTTGCAGATGGTGAAGCAGTATACAAACAATCTGGAACCGTTTTGATTAAATCAAAAAAACAAGAATTAATTGATGAATTAGAAGAAAGAATTGAATTAACTAAAACACGTGCAACGGTTCTTGAAAAACAAGAAACACGTCTTAAAGAATCGCTCAAGGAACAAGAAAGTAAAATTACTGAAATGATGAAAAGTGGCTCTCAAACCCCTTCACCCGTAGAAGATAATCCTAGAAAATAATTTTTCCACAAATTTCATATAAGATATTAACAATTCACTTCAAACAATATGTATGAAATTAGACCAACTTCGAATTATTGTAGATGAGAGAGAACGTAAAAGTGGCATTCCTGATCTTCTCAAATCTGTTGGTCTAAATCTAGAGATGAAGACATTGCCTATTGGAGATTACATTGTAGCTCCCGAAACTGTTGTTGAAAGAAAGAGCATTCGTGATCTTATGGCCTCTGTTTTTGATGGACGACTATTTGATCAATGCTCGCGATTAAAGGAACATTTTGAAAATCCAATTGTTCTCATGGAAGGAAATGTTGATGAAATTGAGGAAATCACTGAAAACCCATTGATCTTTTATGGTGCCATTTCTACTGTCGTTCTTGATTTTAAAATTCCAGTTATTCCAACTCCCAGTGCATCTCATACTGCTAAATTACTAGTATCAATGTGTTCAAGACAAGATTCTCACAAAGGACCATTTTTGAAAAAAATTAAAAAATCAAATGATCTGGAAAAACAACAACTATCTATTCTCTGTAGCTTACCTGGAATTGGAGAAAAATTCGCAGTACGAATGCTTACAAAATTTGGAACTCCTTTGAATGTTTTTAGTGCGACTCTGACTGAATTATCAAAGATCGAAGGTTTAGGTGAAGCCAGAGCAAAAAAAATCAAAAAGACTCTGGACACTCAAAGCAAATTTCTCAAATCTTCAAATCAAAAAACTCTACATGATGTATGATATAATTACATAAATTAACAAATCCAGTGTTTTACGCTAATTTACTCTTGAGTAATTTCCTTTTCAACGGGGTTCCACACATAGAACATTCTTTTCCTGAAGTTTGGTTAATTCTACATCCTGGACAATAATGAATCCACATCCCTACATCTTCTATCCCTTTGGTCATAATTGATGATATTTTCAAGCCTAAATTCTTAGAAACATTTGAGATTGCATAATCATCGCTAATTATTTCACCATTCAATTCTATGCATAATGCAATAATCGAAATGTCTTGTTTTGATAACTGTGGAAAATCTCCAGTGTTTTTTGAAGCTTTTATAGCATTTTTTGTTGACTCTGGATCTGGCTCTCTAATTTTTAATCTGTTTGTCTCAAGTAGAGTCCCCAATGCATCATGATTTTTTTTAATGTGTTTTATTTCCTCATATACTAAAGATGTGGTGTAACAATCTTCAGATGAACTAAATGGCACTCCTGCATAAAATGCACTAGCATCTAAAATTCTAAAACCCAAGCTTGCTCATCTGTCTCAGCCCTCGTTTTTTTAATCTTACAAAGACTGCTGGTTTCTTGTATTTCTTGATTGTAATTGGTTCTTCATATCCTGCTGCTCTTACTACCTGCGCATCCATCGCTATACTGCAATCATGAGAACTTGTTATTTCAATTTTCTCATCTGGAACAACTAATGATGCTAATCTGTATACTGGTGCAACAGGAGTAATGATTAAGACATCTAAGCTTTCATGTAATATTGGACCTCCTAATGAAAAAGAATGTCCAGTTGATCCACTTGGAGTTGCAATTATCACTCCGTCCATTTTCTGTTTTACAACGTCGTCTTGAAATTTTATTTTAATTTCTGCAGTTTTAGTCAAATTTGTTCTTGTAATGTAAATCTCATTCAATGCGGGTGGAAATTCTTTTCCTCCACAAGATGCAACAACTCTTGTTCTCTTGTCTAAAAAGAAATTATCTTTTAAAATCTGATCTATGGCATTATCAATTTCTTCAATTGTAATTTCTGCTAAAATGCCTCTATTTCCACCCACGTTAATTGTTAGAATAGGTGTTTCATTATCTAAATTTCTAAAAACTCGAAGGGTAGTTCCATCTCCTCCTAGAGTGATTACTAAATCCAGTTTTTCTTTTTTTAGTTCTTCTAATGTTTCTATTTGCTGTGCCCCTTCTACCTGAATTGGTGCAATTGTAAACACTGTTGCTTTTTTTGCCAAAAGTTTTTTTGTAACATTTTTTGCTGCCTGTTCTGAATCTTTAGATCCAACCTTACTCACAACTGCCACTTTTTGTAGTTTCAAGCAGTTCTTCTGAACCGTATTTACTTAAAAATGATATTTTTTCTTGGAAAAACAATTAAGTATGAAAACAAATCCGTACAAAATATGGCTTATGCACATCCTGAAGTATTAGTTGACACTGAATGGGTATCAAAAAATTCTCCTAGTGAAAAAAGGAAATTAGTTGAAGTCGATTACGATCCTGTAAATGGATATCAAAAAGGCCACATTGATGGTGCCAGCTTAATCTGGTGGAAACGTGATATCAATGATCCTGTTACTAGGGACATTATTGGTAAAAAAGCATTTGAAGCACTAATGTCAAAAAATGGAATTACTGCAGATACCGAAGTAATTCTTTATGGTGATTTTAATAATTGGTTTGCAGCATTCGTTTTCTGGGTTTTCAAAATCTATGGTCATGAAAATCTAAAGATCATGAATGGTGGACGAAAAAAATGGGAATTAGAAAATAAAAGTTACACTACGGATGAACCTCAAATAGCATCGACAAATTACATTGCACAACCTCCAGATGAAGGATTACGTGCATATCTATTTGATGTCAGTAGAGCATTGGGAAAAGAAGACACTGTAATGGTTGATGTACGATCTCCTGCAGAATTCTCTGGACAAATCACCGCTCCTCCGGAATACCCCATGGAGCATGCACAAAGAGGTGGCCACATACCTAATGCAAATAACATTCCATGGGCAACTGCAGTTAATGATGCTGATGGCACGTTCAAATCTGTAGAAGAGTTACGCCAAAACTATGAACCAAAAGGCGTTACTCCTGACAAGGATGTAATTTGTTATTGCAGAATTGGTGAAAGATCCTCGCACAGTTGGTTTGTTCTAAAATATTTACTTGGATATCCTCAGGTTCGAAACTATGATGGTTCTTGGACTGAATGGGGTAATATGATAGGTAATCCTGTGGAAAAATAACTTG
Source organism: Nitrosopumilales archaeon CG_4_9_14_0_2_um_filter_34_16 (assembly GCA_002788515.1). Taxonomy (GTDB): domain Archaea; phylum Thermoproteota; class Nitrososphaeria; order Nitrososphaerales; family Nitrosopumilaceae; genus Nitrosopumilus. The sequence goes on from PFRJ01000016.1 coordinate 28,330, forward strand.
CTCTTAGACCTTCCTATTCTTGAGAAAGGCACTTTCTATTTTATTAAAGATGGAGAATCTGATATCATAATGGAAGATAAAACAAAGCGTGGTCTTGAAATTAAAGAAACGTCCATTGATGAAAAACTAAATGTCAAAGCTGACAAAGGAATGATCCACGATATGGATGGGATTGGGCATTGGGTTTCTATACGATGGTTTTTTCCAAAAGATGAATATGATCTAGATCAAGTAATTACTCATGCGGAGGCAATGGAAAAAAAATACACCGAACTCCGAGAACTTACGTGCCCTGATGATGACTGATAACCTTTTTATCTAAAATCAAGTTAGATACATCATATGTCATTACTTCTAAAAGATCGAGTTTGGTCAATGGAAGCACCTACAGCTAAACGTGGTGTGTATCCATTACATGGATTCAAACTAGGGCTTTACAGATTACCAATAACACTTGAAAATCCTTTAGAACTAAAATCAGTTCATGATGGTCTCAAAAAGGCATTTGAAATGGACATGTATGCAGACAGAATTTTTGCAACATATAGGTGGAAAGAGCAAAGCATGGATGATCCTGATGCAAAAGGATACCAAGAAGTTGACTTATCAGTTACAGTAGAAATTGTCACTGGCGAAGTCGTAGACATTATTTATCAAATCTTTCCAATAGAGAAATTTGGTGATCCAAATTGGGTTAAAGATTATAGAAAGAAGGCTGATCATTTTGCAAAAATGGTAATTGATACAATCTTACGAAATACAATTTTAGCTGACAAGATGATTTCTCATCTTGTAAAAACAGAAAAAATATCTGAAGTAGCAGCTATACAAAAACTTGAAGAGATCACTCCTTTAGCTAAAATTGTTCTTGGTGCAAAACCAAAACCTGTTGAAGCCAAAGATGAGGATGCTGTAGAAGATGACGAATCAATTGAAATCCCAGATGGTGCTAAACCCGGTCCAATTGATGTTGATTACAAATCAAAGATGAAACCATCTAGCGTGTATGAAGCTCCTGAACACACAATCAAAACTTGGGGAAGGAAAGGCACCAATAATGGAATCTTGGGTGTTTGGGGAGAATTTGTTTCAGTAGATTATGATATTTGTGTAGCTGATGGCGGATGTATTGAAGCATGCCCTGTAGGTGTCTATGAATGGTTTGACACTCCTGGAAATCCTGCATCTGAAAAGAAACCATTAATGTCAAAAGAACCTGATTGCATATTCTGTCTTGCATGCGAAGGTGTTTGTCCTCCTCAGGCAATCAAAATTTTTGAGCAAAAATAATTTGAATCTTTTACAAGTATAAATAGCGAATAGTGATTCTGTGAATTTGGGACATGGTATTAAACCCCTTCACTACATTTGTATTTGATCTTTTTATTTTCTCGGCAATCATAATCACGGCATACACTGTTAATTTCTATTATCTTGCTTTTCTTTCTCGAAAAAGAAAAGGTATTCTATCTACTCTTGATTGGGGAACTCCATCTGTGACAATTCAATTACCTATATACAACGAAAAATATGTTGCAAAGAGACTTGTAGATGCTGTATGTACTTTAGATTACCCAAAAAATAAAATGCGAATAATGGTTTGCGATGATTCTGATGATGATACTGTTGAATTGTTAGAAAATGTAGTTAATGATTATCAAAAACAAGGATTTCAAATTGAACACATAAGACGTGGAACAAGAAAAGGGTACAAGGCAGGGGCTCTAAAACATGCAATGCAAACAACTGATACTGATCTTGTTGCTATCTTTGACGCAGATTTCATACCACCAACATGGTTTCTTAAGCGAGCCATTCCGCACTTTTCAAAACCCGGGATTGGTTTAGTACAATGTAGATGGGGTCATGTGAATGAAAACTATTCCACCATTACTCAAGTTCAGGCTCTTAGTCTTGACTTTCATTTTCTTGTAGAGCAAAAAGCAAAAAGCAACTCTCATTTGTTTATGAATTTTAATGGTACCGCTGGAATTTGGAGACGCAGTTGTATTGAGGATGCTGGAGGGTGGCATACTGCTACTCTTGTTGAAGATCTTGATTTGAGTTATAGGGCACAAATGAAAGGATGGAAATGTGTATTTTTACCTGACATTGTAGTTGATGCAGAACTACCTGCACAAATGAATGCTGCTAAAAGACAACAATTTCGTTGGGCAAAAGGTTCTATTCAATGTGCAGTAAAATTACTTTCTGATGTTATGTTACAACGTAAAGTATCCATCGAAGCAAAAATTCAAGCGTTCATTCAACTTACTCGTCACATTGTTTATCCACTAATGCTGATACAATTCTTAGCATTACCTGTTCTATTGGCTGGTCAAATCAATCTGTATGTGGTGAGTTTTCTTCCTGCATTAACTATAGCAACGTATCTTGCAATGGGTCCAGGTGCCTATCTTGTCATTATACATGGAATGTATGATAAATCATGGAAATCAAAAGCAAAATTACTTCCAGCATTGTTAGTCTATAATGCAGGAATGTCTGTTAACAACACTGTTGCAGTCTTTGATGCAATTATTGGTAAGAAAAATGAATTTCTGCGAACTCCAAAATATGGAATTATTACAAAAGACGATGATTGGCGAAACAAGGCATATAATTTACCCTTCACACAAACAACTCTTTTAGAAATATTTTTTGGAGTTTATGGAATTATGGGTATTTTTATCTCCATATTTTCAAATAATCCTGTTTTTATTCCTATTATCCTCCTCCAAACTCTTGGCTTTTTCTATATTGCTTACATGAGTTTGTCGCATACTAGATTTAAGAAAAATAATTCTTATAATGATAAACCTCTAACAAAGAAAGAAAAAACTGCTAATCGTGTTTACAAACTTGCAATGGTTGGAATTCTTGCGATAATTGTTTTTGGCGGATACATGGCAATTTCTGGTTACAATACTGACATTTACC